>JAGBZE010000095.1 GCA_017628435.1 Akkermansia sp. | reverse complement strand
TGTGTGCCAGGCTGCTGCAGGTGCTGGCAGGCAGGCCCTGGAAAGTGAGTTGCGGGCGGAGGCTGAGCCTGCGGGTTTCCTGTGGCTGGACCGCGAAATCCCCATGCTTGAACTGGAGGCGGCCATGGAGCGCAGCCGCAGCCTGCCTATGACTCCGCAGCAGGCCATGGATGCCGCGCGGGCTTATGTGAAGGCTCATCCGGAGGAGGGGCGACAGCGGGTGTGTGATGCATCCTGTCTGATGCTTGCCCATGCCCGGGTCAGCGTGTTCGGGGATTATTACTTTTTTCGCTCGCTGAGGAATTTCAAGTTCAGCCAGGCCCGGCTGGTCGGGTTCTTTGTGAATGCCCGCAGTGGGGAGGTGATTCCGTATCCGGGTGCCGGTTTCAGCGGAAAAGAGGAGGACAGCCCGTATCGGGTTGCCATTTCCTACAATGAGGATGTTGAGGGGAAAATCCTGATTGCCCCGGATGATCCGGATGCGCTGAGCTCGCTGGGCTGGGCATATATGAGGGGGAAGGCTGTGCCGAAATCGACGGAGAAGGGAGCTGCGTATCTTCGGCGTGCTGCTGATAAGGGAGATGAGCTGGCCCAGCGCGACTATGCAGACTGCTGCTGGCATGGGCGAGGCGTGCCCGTATCGCGCGAAGAGGCTATCCGGTACTACCGCCTGGCTGTAGCGCATGAATTTCCAGATGCCCATGCAGCCTGCATGCTGGGGCATTGCTATGCTCAGGGCGAGGGTGTTCCGCAATCCTGGGTGGATGCTGTGCTGTGGTACCGCCTGGCTGCTGATAAGGCCCATGCTGAGGCCAGCTATCGCCTGGCCGAATGCTATGAGAAGGGCCAGGGGGTGCCAGTCTCCCGGGAAAGAGCCATGAAGCTTTACGAGAGTATTATCGAGGACCATCGGGCGGCCGATGACGAAGATTGGATGACCTGGGCGAACAAGGCCAGGGCGGCCTTGCTCAGGTTGAGATAAGCCGTCGGCAGTTGGATGCAGTTGACTCATTCCTGGTTTGATGGTATCTTGTTCCCGGAATATGGAATTATCCCTGAATATCAGTAGCGAAAGCATTTCGGCAGGGGGTAAGGTTATCTTCATGCCGAAAAATGCGGATGAATATGTGTTCCTGTATGGGGGTGAGTCCTTTGTTATCAGCAGGGATTCGTGCTTTCTGGATACCTTTCTGGGGAGACGTAGTTTTCGCGCGTTTCGCGGGTGTGGGGAATGTGTGGGGCGGTTCAGGCTGCATGGCCTGCGGAAGCTGGAAATTGAACTGACTCTCGATGCCGGGCGAATCGTTGCCTCGCTGCCTCTTCTGGGGCGGTGGTGGAAGCCCAATCGTGTATTTACGGTGGGGGAGACATCGTATACTCATCAGGGTAAAGAATTGATACTGAGTAATCCTGTCTGTCTGGTGTGCGCAGATATCCTGACAGGGTGCTTTCTGCTCTCCATCCTGAGCAGAGAAATGGACGACGCATCAGGGCCTGTTGATATGGATTGAATGATGAGTACCGGGGTGAACAGGGCAGTATCTTTCTGCCTCCGCCTTGCTCTCAGGGTGGCGGGGTGCCTGGTGGCTGCGTTGTGTGCCACGTTGGTGCTCAGCAGAACGCTGGGCGCGTTGTTCGATGCGGTGCCGCTGCGGCTGGTCACCTGGCTGGTGCGCACATGCTCCCCGGAAACCATTATTGATGGTGAAACGGCTTATGATGTGCGCATGGGCGACAGTATGGTGTTCTATGGCGTGCTCCTCTTCGTTCTTTTCTGGTATGTCTCCACGCGGTTGAGAAAGCAGGGTGCGCCGCGGTCGTGATTTGCCCTTGAAATAGGGGGGCGTATCTGGTAGCATAGGGGTGTTAAGCGTTATGAATACCAAAACGATATCATTCCGTTGTCCGGAGAATGTGCTGAAGGAGATGGAGGTGCTCTGCGAACACAACAAGGTAGACCGCAGTTGCTTCATCGTGCAGGCTCTGCAGAGCATGTTCGCAGGCCTGGCAGAGCAGGGGATTGGCAAGCCCAAGGACCCGCTGCCCCCTTCGGATTTTAAGGAGGAGAACTGATTGAGCATCAATGGCTCGTATTCTTACAGCGCTCAGTGGTGGTGTGGACAGCGCCGCAGCCGCGGCCCTGCTGGTGGAGCAGGGGCACGAGGTGGTGGCCGCGTACATGAAGAACTGGGTGAATGATGAGAATATACCCGGGGAATGCCCGTGGGAGCGTGATATTGAGGATGCCCTGGGCGTTTGCCGCAAGCTGGGGATCGAGTTTCGCGTGGTGGATCTGATTGAGCAGTACCGCCAGCGTATTGTGAATTATCTGATTGAGGGCTACCGCAGTGGTTCCACCCCGAATCCGGATGTGCTCTGCAACCGCGAGATGAAGTTCGGCGTGTTGCTGGATTATGCGCTGGAACAGGGCTTCAGCGGCGTGGCCACAGGGCACTATGCGCAGCGGCTGGATGTGCCGGGTGAGGGTAGCTATGTGCTGCGCGGGGCAGATGTGAATAAGGACCAGTCCTATTTCCTGGCGCTCATGCGTCCGGAGCAGGTGGCACATGCCATTTTCCCAGTGGGTGGTATCACCAAGCCGCAGGTGCGCGAGATTGCCCGCCGATTCAATCTGCCGAATGCCGAGAAGAAGGACTCGCAGGGTATCTGCTTCATCGGCCAGGTGAAGATGAGCGATTTTCTGCGCCATTACCTGCCGGATAATCCGGGGGATATTGTTGATTTGAATGGCCGCAAGCTCGGGCGGCACGATGGGCTGCACCTGTTCACCATGGGGCAGCGCAAGGGACACCATGTGGCTTCTCCGCGTGAGGGTGTGGCCTATGTGGTGGTGGGTAAGGATTTGAAGAATAACCGCCTGATTCTGGGCTATGAAGGCGAGGAAACCCCCGGCCTGTATACCCGCCGGGCGATTGTGGGCAGCATTTCCAACACACTGGCCCCGCTGCCGGAGCGTGTGATGGCGCAGGTGCGTTATCGTGCTGCCGCTGTGCCTGCCACCTGCACGCCGCTGGGGGCGGGCAGAGTACAGCTGGACTTTGATACCCCGGTGCGTGCCGTGGCTCTCGGCCAGGTGTGTGCATTCTATGAGCCCGATGCCCTGCGCGGCGAAAAACTGCTGGGCGGCGGCTTCTTTGAGCAGTTGGGCTAAAGGAACGCTGCGTTCAGCTTGTTTCCGGCATGGAAATGATGCGTGGGGCGATGGATGCGAGCTGGCGGAGCGGAGTGGCAGCTGCCCAGGTGGCCAGCAATTTGAAGACGGAGCCGAATACCAGCAACCCCGGCATGTCGCAGCAATAGGCCAGAAGCAGGAGCAGCGGCAGCACAATAACGCGTATTTTTAATGCCCGGGGGGCCGCTGCCATGTGGAAAATATTGAAGACGGCCGCGCTCAGCATGAAAACGCCCAGAATAAGCGGCAGCTCTGCCTGGCGGTAGAGCAGGGGCAGGCCGCACACCAGGGAATAGCCCCAGCAGATGGGAACAAGCGGGGCAAAAAGGGCACCAAGACGCAGCAGCCAGCGGCTCAGCCAGATGCCTTGCTTCGCCATCAGCACGGGTTGGCACCAGGCTGCCAGAACCGCCAGCAGAGCAATGCAGCATGCCAGCAGGGTGGAGGAGATGATGCCGCTCACAATGCCTGCCAGTGTGAAGCGCAGCAGTATGAGCGCCAGCTCTGCCAGGGAAAAGCCGGCACAGGCCACCAGGGAATACCGGGTGAGGTTAGCCAGCACGGCTACGCCCTTCTTCACCGGCGGCAGCAGGTGGTATTCAATCTTCTCCATGGGTGGTTTCCTCTGCGGCAGGCGGCACGGGGGCAAAGCCCATGGGGAAGCGTGCCTTGCCGCTCATATCGGTGAGCACGCGGCACTGGGTGTATCCCAGCTCCTTCATGATTTCCTGGGTGGCAGGCCCCTGGTCGTGCCCCACCTCCAGCATCACCAGCGCGCGGGGTGCCAGGTGGGGCAGGGCATCCTTCAGGAACCGGCGCACGATATCCAGCCCATCCGGGCCGCCATATAGAGCGGTGGAGGGATCGTGCTGCACCTCGATGGAAACCTCCTCGCCCTCCGGCACATAGGGCAGGTTGGCCAGCACCAGGTTGAACAGCCCCTCCGGCGGGCGCACGGCACCTTCCTCCGGTGTGTCCCAGGCGGCGAAGAGGTCGCTGCGGTAGGTCTTGACGCGGGCTCCCAGGGCAGTTGCATTTTCCAGGGTAAGGGAAAGGGCTGCCTCTGAAATATCGGCCATGACTACCTCCGGCGCCAGTCGTGCAAGCTCCAGAGCCAGGGTGATGCCGATGATGCCGCTGCCGCAGCCCATATCCAGCACGCGCATGCCCTGGCTGCGCGGAGCCATCTGCAAGGCAAATTCCACCAGCTCCTCCGTCTCCGGGCGGGGAATGAGGGCGCGGGCATCGGTGCGGAATTCGCGGCGGTAGAATTCAGTGCTGCCCAGCAAGTGCTGCAGCGGTTCGCCCTGTGAGCGGCGGCGCAGCAGCTCGCGCAGCGGGACCAGCTTGTCCTCCGGCAGCGGGTCATCATAGTGCAGGTAAAGCCAGGTCTTGTTGCACCCCAGCACATGCACCAGCAGGCTTTGCATGGAGTGGCGTGCGCCCTCCACCCCGCGCTCCTCCAGGTAGGCGGTGCCGCTGCTCAGGATGTCCTGAATCGTCTTCATGCCGGGTGCTTATTTGAGTTCGTCCATGCGTTCCTCCATCTCCACATGCTGCATGCGGGAGATGATGTCGTCCAGCGCGCCGGTGGTGAGCACAATATCCAGATTGTATGCCGTGTAGCCGATGCGGTGGTCGGTGAAGCGGTTCTGCGGGAAGTTGTAGGTGCGGATTTTTTCCTCGCGGCCGCCGGAGCCGATGAGGGCGCGGCGCTGGGCCGAGTAGGATTCCTGCGCTTCGCGCTGCTTCATTTCAAACAGGCGGGCGCGCAGAATGCGCATGGCGGTTTCCTTGTTCTTCAGCTGGGAGCGGCCGTCTTCGCAGCGCACCATGATACCTGTAGGCAGGTGGAAAATCTGCACGGCGGATTCCGTGCGGTTCACGTGCTGGCCACCGGCACCGCCGGCTCGGCAGGTTTCAATTCGTAAATCCTCCGTGCGGAGCTCCACGTCCACCTCCTCGGCCTCTGGCAGCACGGCCACCGTGGCGGTGCTGGTGTGAATGCGGCCCTGGGTTTCGGTGGCAGGCACACGCTGCACGCGGTGCACGCCGCTCTCGTATTTCAGGAAACGGAACACCTCCTCGCCGGAAATGCGGATGGTTACTTCCTTGAAGCCGCCGATATCGTTCGGGCTGGCATCCAGCACCTCCACGCGCCAGCCGCGGCTTTCGGCATAGCGCTGGTACATGCCCAGCAGGTCACCGGCAAAGAGCGCGGCTTCATCGCCACCAGTGCCGGCGCGGATTTCCACCAGTGCATCGCGGTCTTCCGTCTCATCGCGTGGCAGCAGGCTGTACTGAATCTGCTCCTTCAGCTTCTCTACCTTCGGCTCCAGCTCCTCCAGTTCAGCGGCGGCCAGCTCGGCCATCTCGGGGTCATCGCCGGTGGCGAGTTCGCGGTTCTCCTCAATCTGCTGCAGGCAGGCCTGCAGCGTGGCCCAATCGCGCATCAGCTCCTGGGTGCGGCGGTGTTCGCGCATCAGCTCGCTGGCGCGCTGGCGATCCTGGAACAGCTCCGGGTTGGCAATCTCTACCTCCAGTTCTGCCAGTCGTTCACGTCTCTTCTCGATGAGGGGGGCGTAATCCATACGTACCCGCCCATTCTAGCCTACACCTTCACGGCGTGCAAGTGCAATCTGTGTGCAGGTAGTACATAATTTAGGCTTGCCACGCCTGCACCACTGTGGTAAAAAACTCCCCGCAGCCCACGCTGGCTGCGCACACTGCGTGGTCTCGTGGTGTAAAGGTAGCACTAGGGATTTTGATTCCCTCTGTCTAGGTTCGAATCCTGGCGAGACTAGTATAACGATCCTCCTAATC
>JAGBZE010000094.1 GCA_017628435.1 Akkermansia sp. | reverse complement strand
TTTGCGAAAAAGCTAGAGTATAGTCTACATTTTAATCTTGACCGCACTCTAGTTTTTAGTTAACATGGGTGCGGAGCCGGGCCTTGAGGTCGCAGGAGACTGAGGCAGCAAGAGCAGGCTGGTTCCCTTTCTCAAAACACGAAACAACACACAATACAAACTATGAAAAAGAGCCTTATTACTATGATGGCCGCCCTGATGGGAGTGGCATACGCTGGTGAGACAACTGTAGAGGTTACTGCTCCTCAGGATTTCAAGCGCCTTGGTGGCGCAGTGCACGTAGGTGTTGGCACGGCTTACACCTGCCACGGATATGTACCCACCCGCACCGCAGTGCAGGGTGAAGGTGTAGGCATGGGTGCTATTCAGCTGGGCTATGATTTTGGTAAGGAAGGCGCTTGGAGCTACACTGGTGCAATCTCTTACAAGGCTCCGATGTCTGGTCACACCCTGTATGGCAACCCGAATGTGCTGACCCCCGGTGGTTTCATGTCTGCTGCTGGTATTCCTGCCGAGATGTGGCAGACTCCGCTTCCCGCCCTTGATGGTGCTACCCCCGAGCAGTACTACAATGCCGGCGGTAAGTATCATGAGATGGGTGCCAAGAACATCGAGAATGAGTTCATCCTGCGCAATGGTCTGAAGTACACCCAGAACCTGTGGAATGTGTCCTTCGGTCACGACTTCATCCACGGTGGTATCGCCGGTGTGGTGGCCAAGCACTTCGACGGCGAGCGCCAGTCCCGCATGCAGCAGTTCTGGGTGAACGGTGAGATTACCCCCGTGGCCTGGTTCTCCGCTGACATGAACGTTGCCCGTACCTTCGACACCATTGACGGCTGGTGGTTCGAATGGCATGCCCGCTTCAAGGCTCCCATCGTAGGCTCCCCCGAGAACATCAAGGTGGCCGGTATCCTGGAGTTCGGTCTGAGCGCCACTTCCCAGTTCTACTCCCCCAGCCACAACGCTTGCGACAACGGTCTGCAGGCATACTGGGTGAAGCTTTCCACCCCCTGGTTCGTGAACGAGGCCAAGAGCTTCATTCTGACTCCCTCCGTGAGCTTCAATTGGCTTGCTAACGGTGGTCGCCAGGCTAACAAGCAGTCCCACGCCAAGGCATATGGTGAGCATTATGTGCCCTTCCGCGATTACGCCGTGGTGGGTGATCTGACTGCAACCTATAAATTCTAATCAAATACAGCGTTTTACGCTGGAAATCGCGCAGACAATATGCTAGCATAGAGTCTGTGGGCAAAGAGCCGCCCGCTGAAGGATACAGTCGGGCGGCTTTTTAAGACCAGCGAAGCCTGTATCTGGAAACATTTACAACAACACTACATATGGTAAGTCTGCTTAGTCTGAAAGGAAATCCGGTGAATGTGACCGGTGAGGAAAATATCGTGAGCCCCGGCTTCTACATGCCGAACCGTCTGAGTGTGGCAGTGGGCAAGGCTCTGCACAAGCTGCTGGACGGCAAGGTGTGCTACCTGGTGGACCCGACCTTCCCGCCGCACCCGGAGGTGATGGAGTACCTGACGAAGAAGAAGGTGCATATCGAGTACTTTGATTTCCGCAAGACGACATCCCGTGCTGTGCGTGAACAGATTATGGAGCAGCTGCACCAGGGCAACAGCGTGGTATTCCTGCCTGGCGTGGTGAGCAAGACTCGCGGTTGCCATGCAGACGTACCCTCTCCCTTCCTTTCCACGGTGGGAAGTCTGCATATTTCCCCTGTGCCGGTATTTGTGGGTTACTACACAGATACCGTGAAGGATCTGTTCCGGAGCGAGCCGAAGGCCGGCTACAGCGAGGAGCTGAGCATTCTGCCGCAGCTGCATCCCGGCCCGAAGACCGGCGAGCGCCTGATGGCAGCCTGGCTGCAGCGCAGCTCTGAGCTTTACTCTGCCCAGCCGCTGCTGCGTGGTTCCCTGACCACCGCGCTGGTGAAGGCCATGAAGGCCAGCCCCAAGGCAGAGATTATTGACGGTATGACCCACAGCACACTGCCCTTCTTCAAGGTGCTGGGTGTTTCCATGACTGTGGCCAAGACTCTGAAAGAGCGCGGCGATAAGCGTATGGGTGTGATTCTGCCCCCGGGCCCCGGCGGCACCATTGCCACGCTGAGCTGCCTGCTGGCCGGTATTACCCCGGTGCTCATCAACTACGCATCCTCCAAGGCTGCCTTTGAGAGCACAGTGCGCCAGGCCGGGCTGAAGACCTTCATCACCGCCCGCAAGTTCATGCAGAAGCTGGATTCCTTCCCCTGGCCGCCGGAGGAGCAGCTCATCATTGTGGAGGACCTGCTGAAGAACCTGAACAAGAAAACGCTCATTACCAATGTGCTCATGGCCAAGGCTGCGCCGGCCAGCGTCATCTGCAAGATGTTCGATACAGATGCCCGCCGCAACAACGATGAGGCAGTGATGCTCTTCACCTCCGGTTCCAGTGGTGAGCCCAAGGGAGTGGTGCTCAGCCACCGCATGCTGCTGGCCAATGTGGCCCAGTGCGCCAACCGTATTCCGCTGGGTGAGGAGAAGTTCCTGGCCAGTCTGCCGATTTTCCACAGCTTCGGGCTTACGGTGACCATGATGCTGCCGCTGCTTACCGGCTACAGTTTCTGCGCCTACCCGAACCCGACGGATGCCCGCAACCTGTGCGACCTGTGCAAGCGCTATGGTCTCACCGTGGTATGCGCCACGCCCACCTTTGCCCGCGCCATGCTGCGCCGCGCCGATAAGGATACCTTCGCTGCCGTGCATTACTTCATTGTGGGTGCAGAGAAGCTGCAGCCTGATTTGGAGCGCGAGTTCAAGGAACGCTGCGGTGTGACCCTGCTGGAAGGCTACGGCCTGACCGAGGCCTCCCCGGTGTGTGCTGTGAACATGCCGAATGCCCCCATGATTCCCGAGTCTGCCTTCTATGTGCCGGGGCACCTGCCGCGCACGATTGGTATTCCTCTGCCCGGCATTGCCGTGCGTATTACCGATGTGGATGATGATTCCAAGGAACTGCCGCTCACCGAGCAGGGTATGATCTGGTTCAAGGGTGCCAACGTGTTCACTGGTTATGTGGGCAAGTCTGAGCTGAATCCCACCCTCTTTAAGGATGGCTGGTTCAAAACGGGCGATATCGGCAAGATGGACCTCAACGGTTTCATTACCCTGGGTGGTCGCCTTTCCCGTTTCTCCAAGATTGGTGGTGAAATGGTGCCGCACGAGGCAGTGGAGCAGGCGCTTACGGATATCTTCCAGATTGACCCGGCAGCAGAGGGTGGCGTGCAGATTGCCATCACCGGCGTGACCGATCCGCAGAAGGGCGAAGCTATTGTGCTTCTCTCTGCTCTGGATGAACACCAGCGCAGTTCTGAGGAAAAGGAGATTCTGCAGCATATCCGCACCGGCCTGGCCGAGCGCCAGATGCCCACCCTCTGGGCTCCGAAGTACATTGTGCCTGTGGAAGCAATTCCGATTCTGCCTACCGGCAAGCTCGACCTGCGCAACTGCAAGTTGCTGGCCGAGGAAGCTCTGGCTTCCATCCTCTGATTTGTCAGAAAAAAAGCCCTCTGCAGCTCCGGCTGCGGAGGGCTTTTTTTATCTCCCGGCAAAGCCGGGAAATTCTCTCCGCGCCAGCGGAAATTCTCTCGCCGTCAGGCGAAATTCTCTCTGCGAAGCAGAAATTCTCTCCCGCCGGAAGGCGGGATGAAGAACTACTTTCTGACCATATTTGCCTTCATGGTATTCAGACTGGCTGACAGCATGCGGTGGATACGGTTTCTTTTGTAACGCAAGTCTTTTACTATATCAACCGGCAAAATCTGTGCCCCTTCTACTACATCCAGCCAGTACCCGGTTTCATTGCATTCCTTGAGAGCGGTCTGAAGCTTGAAGATGAAATCATCCGAGCTGTACCCATACTGGGCCTCCCGTATATTGGCCCCGATGCTTGTTCCGGAACGCAGGAGCTGGTCCTTGATGATGCCGCAGCCTTTTACCGGGCGCATGTGAGTAACAAGTGCAATGGCAAATTCTAACGATTTCTCGGCCAGGGGTGAGTCAAATGTTGACATGCGTATGATTATAGCATGGTGGTAGAGGGTGGCAAGGTAATTGTTTTCCCGCCTGCGGCGGGAGATTGCTTTGGGTTTTAATCCCGCCTGCGGCGGGAGAGAATTTCTGCTGCGCAGAGAGAATTTCGCCTACGGCGAGAGAATTTCCGCTGAGGCGGAGAGAATTTCCCGCCTGCGGCGGGAGATTTATAGGGTCATACAACCACATTCATCATTGCCACGCGTGCGCGAAAAGCGTATCATGCAGGCATGAGTTACGACCTTATTGTGATTGGTGGCGGCCCTGCCGGCTATGTGGGTGCAATCCGCGCAGCCCAGCTGGGAAAGAGCGTAGTCTGCGTAGAGCGTGAGCGCGTGGGTGGCACCTGCCTGAACTGGGGCTGCATTCCCACCAAGGCATTGCTTAAAAATGGTGAGGTCTACAATACCATCAACAAACGCGCCGCTGAGTTCGGTATCTCCACAGAAGGACTCAGTGTGGATTGGGAGACCGTCATCGGTCGTTCCCGCCAGATAAGCGACCGTCTTTCTGCCGGTATCGCATACCTTTTCAAGAAAAACAAAATTGAAAGCGTGGCAGGAGAAGCCCGCATTCCCTCCCCCGGCAAGGTGGAAGTAACCGCGGCCGACGGCACAGTGACCACGCTGGAAGCCTCTCAGATTCTCATTGCCACCGGTGCCCGCACCCGCGAGGTTCCCGTATTCCCCTTCAATGGCAAGACTATCATTGGCAGCAAGGATGCGCTGGTGATGAAGAAGCGCCCGGAGAGCATGATTGTGATAGGTTCCGGCGCCATCGGCAGCGAGCTTTCCTATGTGTACCACTGCTTCGGCACCAAGGTGACTCTGGTGGAGGCTCTGCCGCGCATTCTGCCGAATGAGGATGACGAGGTGAGCCAGGCTGTGGAGCGTTCCTTCAAGAAACAGGGTATTACCTGCATGGCCGGTGCCAAGGTGGATGCCCTCCAGGATAATGGCGACAGCGTGACGGCTACCATCACCGCCAAGAACGGTAAGGTGCAGGAAATCACCGCAGATGTGTGTCTGGTGGCTATCGGCGTGGTGCCGGTGGTGCCGGAGGCTGCCGGCCTGGAGCTCACCGAGCGCGGCTTCATCAAGGTGAACGAACGCTACGAAACCAGCATCAAAGGTGTGTACGCCGTGGGCGACTGCATCGGCGGCATCATGCTGGCACACACCGCCAGCTATGAGGCAGAGCAGGCTGTGGAGGGCATGTATGTGGAAGGTCACACCCCGAAGCAGGCTGTAAACGTCCCCGGATGCACCTACTGCCACCCGCAAGTGGCAAGCGTGGGCAAACGCGAACGCGAACTCAAGGAAGCCGGCGTGGAGTACAAGGTGGGCAAGTTCCCCTTCCAGGCTATTGGCCGCGCTGTGGCCGGCGGTGATACCGAGGGCTTTGTGAAGCTGCTGTTCGGGAAGGAAAACGGCGAACTGCTGGGTGCTCATATTGTGGGCGATAACGCCACGGAGTTGCTCACTGCTCCGGAGCTGGCTCTGAACAGCGAACTGACCGATGCCGACCTGAACTCCATGATTTATGCGCACCCCACGCTGTCGGAGGCTATTCATGAGGCGGTGCTGGCTGCAGATGGTCGCGCGATTCATGCATAGGATTTCATGACCATGGCGCGTAAGTTCTACTACGACACCGGCACGGAGAAGGTGGGCCCTGTAACCGGGGCCGACCTGGTGCGTCTGCGTGCCAGCGGCGAGATTAACAATGAAACCTGGGTGCGCCGGGCGGATAACAACACCTGGCGCCCCCTGCACACCGTCAACCTGGCCGAGGAGGAAGAGGAGGAGCGCAACCCGGGGCTTTTCACGGTGCTGAAGCGCAGTGGGCTCATCGGGCCAGTGCTGCTGGTACTGGTTGGCCTGGTGGTATTCATTGTCGTGGCTATCGGCGCTATTCAGGTATTCTGGCCTGTCCTGCTGCTGCTGTTCATTTTCTGGCTGCTTTCCAAGGCGCTTAAGTGATTTCTATGGTGGAAACATGCGATTTAGACAGCCTGCAGGCTGTGCGGGATTTTGGGGATCATCCCCTTTACTACATCTGCTGTATTTTCGCCACAGTGGTAGGTGCCATTGCCGGTGCCACGGCCTCCAGCCGCGTGCGCATGGATATTGTGGGTGTGCTGGTGTGCGGCACTATCGCCTCGCTGGGCGGTGGTACGGTGCGCGATATTCTGCTCTCCGGCATGATGACCCAGAATGGGACACCGGTCACTATTTACTGGGTGGTGGGGCATGATGTGCAGTTTCTGTACATGGCGCTCATAACCTCGCTCATCATGTTCTATGTGACCCGCTTCTGGAATCCGCCGGTGGGTACCATCCGCATTGCAGACGCCTTCGCCATGGCCTTCTTCACCCTGCTGGGGGCGGCCAAGGCATATTACCTGGGGTGCTCCGGTATTGTGTGTATCTGCATGGGCGTGTGCACCGGTGTGGCCGGTGGTGCCCTGCGTGATGTGCTTACCGGTAATGTGCCCTATGTGTTCCGTTCCAAGGAGGTGTATGCCTCGGCGGCGTTCTCCGGCAGCCTCCTTTTTGTGGTGATGCAGTATTTCAACTGCCCGTATGAGTTGAGCTACATTCTGGGTACGGCAGTGGTGTTTGTTGTGCGCATGGCTGCCGTGTACATGAACTGGCAGCTTCCTTCCTACCGCTCTCTGGTGGATGTGGTGTATCACGATGAGCATCATCAATAACTTGTAAATCCCTGAGCGCAGCTCAGGGATTTCGCACGCTGGCAACGCCAGCGTATTTCATGCGGGGCGCCAGCCCCGCTTTCATCCGCCCGCCAGGGCGGATTTCATACGCGCGAAGCGCGTAATTCATTGAGCGACGCGACTGATTACCGCAGCGGAAGCTGCGGTACACCCAATACAGCAACGGCTCTTGAATTTGTTATCATCGGGAAGAAAATTTCCCAATGCCTGCGGCATCAATTATGAGTGAGCCATCGGTAGTACCGCTGCTCATGCAGCGGTAATCAGTCGCTTCGCTCAATGAATTACGCCCTTCGGGCGTATGAAAGTGGTGCTGACGCCCCACATGAATTACACTGGCTGCGCCAGTGTACGAAATTCGCCCTTCGGGCGCATGAAAGTGCAGCTGGCGCTGCACATGAGGGCGGTATGATGCGTGGCTGGCGCCACGCATGCTTGACTCTGCCTGTTGCTTGTGATACAACAGGAGCCATGGCTAAGGTTTATACAACTACTCAGAAAGCCGGGCTGTGGTCTACCATTGGTGCCGGCGTGCTTTGCATTATCGGTGGTGCGGGTTTGTTCATTGCCATGAACTGCTCTAACGAGAAGGTGGATGGCGGTTACGCGGCCTACGTGTACACGAATCCGATTTTCGGTATCAAGGAGTTCCGCAGCGTTATCAAGGGCCCGGGTGGCACCGGTTATGTGTGGCGCCAGAAATCCATTCCGATTTGCGTGACCCCGTACACCATGACGGAGGCTTTCGATGATATCCGCGCAGCCGACCAGCTCAAGATGAAGGCTGAGGCCTACCTTGTGTACCGCATCGATGCCAATAAGGTCAAGGAATTCGTGGAGAACTACGGCGCCATTGCCGATGTACCGAATAACCCGGACGAGATTGCCAAGGATGCCTACGATTCCTTTATCTGCCAGCCTTTCCGTACCGCTGTGCGTACGGCCATTGCTCAGTTCCGTGGTCTGGAAGCTCCCGCCCGTATCCCCGAGATTACCAAGATGGTGGAAAGCAGCCTGCGTAAGCAGCTGGAGGGTACCCCCTTCATCGTGGAATCCGTGACCATTGGCTCCACCTTGCCGCCGGAGAGCGTGACTGCCGGCATCACCAAGAAGGTGGAGGCTACCCAGGAGTATGAGCGCCAGGCTATCATGCTCGAAATCGCCAAGCGTTCCGAGGAAATAGCCGAGGCCGAAGGCCGCGCCAAGGCCAACCGCATGAACCAGGAGGCTCAGGGTGAGTTGCTCCGCGCCAAGGCCGAGGCCGATGCCAAGCTCTACGCCAAGCAGCAGGAAGCAGCCGCCATCGTGGCTATGAAGAAGGCCGAATCCGAAGGTATGATTCTGGAAGCTGCCGGTAAGAAAGCCCTCAACGAGGCTATCGGCGAGAATATCATCCGCATGGAAACCATCCGCAACCTGGATAAAATCAAGTTCCCGCACATTCTCGTGGGCAGTGATGCCGTGAGCCCGCTCTTCGACGCGCTGAACAACATCCGCAAGGCCGTGGCTCCCCAGCCCGTCCCCGCTCCTGCGCCGGAAACCCCGCAGATGTAAGTTCCATTTCAACCATGATATCAAAAAGCCCCGCAGGAATGAGCTGCGGGGCTTTTTTTAGGGTGTGGAATTTTGATGGTAGCTGTTATACCTTTCGGTTGATAACCTGGGATTTGTCGGCGGCTCAAATCCATCGGAGTGAACTCCGATGAAATTGCCACTTTTCCAAGAATTTTGTGCTGGGCAGGAGGTGTTGGGGGTGCTATAATGCAGGCATGAGAACGATGATGATGCTACTTGCCCTGGCTGTGCCGGTTCTGGCACAGGAACAGCCCCGTCCCACGCACTGGGGGGCTGGGGGGCAGATGCCGAATCGCCCGGCTAAGTCTGCGCACTGGGGTGCTGCCGGTAAAATGCCGGAGCGCAAGGATGCCCGCCCGGATGCCCACCAGCGCATGCTTGAGAAGTATGATACCAATAAGGACGGCAAGCTGGGTGAGGCTGAGCGCAAAGCCATGAAGAAGGATTAAGGATTAGGGGTTAAGAATTAATTGAGCGGTAGCGCTCGCTTGCTTATCGAGGCACGGGGCTTTAGTCCCGAATTCTCCCATGAAAACGCGCCATGCGGCGCGTATGAAAAGTGAAAACAGGCTTTGCCTGAGTGAAAACACGCGCCGTTTGGCGCGTGTGAGTGGGCAGGACCTGCATATTTGCTTTACATGGGGGTGGAAGCGGTGTATGCTAGGCGTGTACTAGTATACCTTTATCGCATTTTACATCGCTATGATGACATCCGCGCAGATTCGCCAGAGTTTCCTCGACTTTTTTCAGGAAAAGCAGCATGCCGTAGTGCCCTCCGCCTCGCTCATGCCGCAGAGCCCGGGCCTGTTGTTCACGAACGCAGGCATGAACCAGTTTGTGCCTTACTTCCTGGGTGTGTGGACTCCGCCGTGGAACCCCGCCCGCGCTACCGATACGCAGAAGTGCATCCGCGC
>JAGBZE010000093.1 GCA_017628435.1 Akkermansia sp. | reverse complement strand
TTTTAATTGCTTCAACAGCGCTCCTCCTGCTGATTTTCGCTATCATCAGCAGCACCGAATGGCAACAGCATAAGCATTTTATCATCATTTTACTCCTCAGTGGCATGACACCAGACATTCAGGCTGCGCCGGCAGAGGAATCCGCAGCAGCCTACAAGCTTGGGCTGGAACACATGCGGGGAGGAGAGAAGGAGAAAGCCAAGGAAGCATTCTCCACAGCCCTGCTCGATGAAGACACCGCGCTGCAGGCAGCATCCCTTTACCAGCTGGGGCAGATTAATACAGCCGCCACTTTCGATGAGCTGCGCGCCCTGTATGGAGAGAGCACGACAGAAGGAATTAATGAGGACACACCCGCTCCTCAGCAGGTGACCCCGGAGGCTCTGCAGAAGATAGTGGACTCGCTGAAGCAGGATGTGCAGCCCTATCATGATGCACTCAGGCTGCAGCCCGGCCTTGCACGCGCCCGCAAGAACATAGCGGGTATCGAACAGCTTATCAAGAAGCTGGAAGAGGAGATTGAACGCCTTAAACAGCAACAACAAGAGCAGCAGAACCAGCAACAGCAGAATAACGAGCAGAACCAGAACCAGCAACAGGACGACCAGCAGCAATCCGACAAAGACCAGGAGGATAAGGAAGATAACCAGAATCAGAAGGACGATTCTGAACAAAAGGAAGAATCACAGGAGAAGCAGGATCAGCAGAATCCCCAGGACAAGAAGGACGATTCTCAGGACAAGCAAGATTCTGAGCAGAACCAGCAACAGGATAATCAGTCTCAGGATAATCAGCAGGAGCAGCAAGACCAGCAGCAGGAACAGCCGGAACAGAAGGATGAGCCCCAGCAGGGTGACAAGGAGGAACAGCAGGACACCCAGACACCCCAGCCCCAGGAGGAGCAGCCCAGTGATGAGGAAAAGGCCCGCCGCTATGCTGCCTCTGTGCTGCGCAGTCACATGGATGAGGAACAGGGTTCCCCGATTCCGCACGCCGATATGCAGGTTCGCCCCCCGGATAAAGATTACTAAACACCCGATTTAATCACCATTTCATGAAGAATATCATCAAAGCCTTTTATACTCTCTGCCTTTGCGTTGCCGGAGCGGGCATGGCCGATATCGTGCCCGTGTGGTCGGTGGATGTGGCCGTACCCGGTGAAAAAGTGGCTCTGTATCTAGTGGATACAGAAGTGGGAGAGGATTTATTCAGCATCCAGAAACGCCCTGGCGTGGAAAACGCGGCACTGGAGGTCATGCAGCACTATGCCGGAGCCAACCCCATGGATCCGAATCGCGCCGCCATGGAAATATATCCCCTTCAGGTCACGCCGGACGCCCCCGGTGAGGTGCGGGTCAAGAACCTTGAGGTGGTTTACAATTCCGGCCGCAAGGAAAGCATCTCCGTGCCCCCGCTGCCGGTACTCTCGCAGAGCGACATCCGCTGGATGAAGAAGCCCGTGAACTTCGGTGTGCTCTGGTATACCAATATCAAGGATGGTTATGTTCACCAACCGGTGAAAACGGCGGTCAAGATTTTCCTTCCCGGCGGAGTTGACACCGTGAGCGCCCCCCAGATGAGTGCTGTTGATGTGAAGGTCGGCAACTTCCAGCCGACGCTTCAGGGAGTGCTGGCTATGGTGCATAACCAGGCCATGGGCTCCACCACAGCCTATGCCAAAGGCCAGACCTGGCGCACCGTGGATTACACCGGTACGCTGACCCCGTTCCGCGAGGGTAATTCTGACGTGGCCGGCAAGCTTATCCTGGAACAGCGTCAGGGATTCTTCACCATTATGCGCGCAGAGGCAGAGCTCCCCATCCTCACGCTTGGCGCCCTGCCCCTTCCCCCCGGTGCCCCGGCCAATTTTGCCAACATGGTAGGTGAATACACCATCTCCGCAACTACTTCTGCCACATCCCTCGCCATGCATGAAGCCGTGGAGGTTGAAATCACGGTGAAAGGCACCGGTAATCTGGACCAGCTCGAATGCCCGGCTCTGCAGGATGCTGCGGACTGGAAGCTCGTGCCCGCCACACGCAAGCCCATTGTCGGGGCTAATGGTGAGACGCTCGGCATGGTGTTTAGTCAACTTCTTCGTCCCACCGCAGAGGTAGGCGGCATTCCCTCCTTCTCCTTTGCCTATTTCGACCCGAAGCGCATGGAATACCGCCAGGCCGCCACGGCTCCCATTCCGCTGCAATGGCGCGAGACAGAAACGAGCGGCAGCGGCATTCAGCATACCGCAGCCGCAGAACCGCCCCCTGCAGGCACCATCCCCGTGGCGGAAATGACGGATATCTATGGCTACATGCCCCGCGCTATGTACGGGCGAGATATCAGCCTGCCACGCTGGATATGGTATCTGCTCTACCTGCCCGCGGCCATCATATTCATTACACTCATCTTCAACGCACTGCGCCGCAGACTGGCAGCCGGAGCCGCTGGACGCGCACGCGACCGCGAGCTCAGTGAACTGGCTTCCCGCAAGGATGGTCTCAGCTTCCTCAAGGGCGTAGGTGCCTACATTGAAACCCACGTCTCCCCCAGTGACATGACACCAGAACTTCAGAGGATACTCGACCGCAGAGATGAGGAGGTATTCCGTCCGGATGCCAGCACCAACATTTCCCCGCAGGAAAGAAACATCATCATGAAAGCACTGCGCAGCATCGGCACCGCCAGCATGATACTCCTGCTCTGCCTTACACCGCTGACTCAGGCCAACACCGCTCAGGATGACTATAAGGGGGGGCAATACAGCAAAGCCATCGCTAAGCTTGAATCCGTAGAAAACTATCCCGATGCCCTGCGCCAATACAACATGGGCAACTGCTACTACCGCCTGAACCAGCCGGGGCGCGCGGCCCTCTGCTACGCACGAGCCCTGCAGTCCAATTCCGGTATGAAGGAAGCACGAGCCAACCTTCAGTTCATCCAGCGCAAGGAAGGAGCCCTGCTTCCCTCCGGCTCGGTGACAGACGATATCTTTACCCTGCTCAGCCCTGCTCAACTCTGGATAATGACCGTAGTCAGCACAGCCCTGCTTTCCCTTTGCATTGCCCTGCTCATTGTCCGCCGCAAGGAAAGCAAGCCCTGGCTGCAGACCTGCACAGCCATCAGTGCGTTGGTCAGCCTGCTGTGCGCTGCAGACTGGGGATACTACACCACCCGCCAGACGCCGGATTTATCCTCCCTTCCTCCGGCCGACGTGGCCTATGTTCTGCAGAGCTCTGAGCTGCGCACCACGGCAGATGCCAAGGGAGCCGGCATCATGAAACTCACGCCCTCCACACCATTGCATCTGCTTTCCCCCCGAGGCAGCTGGTGCTATGTGGAGACCTTCACCGGAGTAAGAGGCTGGATTTCAGCGGCAGACATTGCCACACTCATGCCCGATAACACAGAGCCCCGGACTCCGCTCACCATCCAGTTCCAATGAAGAAAGCGATTCTCATCGGCAGCGGTATTCTCTCTGTAGTGCTGCTGATTCTGCCGCTGCTGTGGTGCTGCGGCCTCTGGTATTACCAGCCTGTCAGTCTGCTGCCCACGCTTCTTTTTCTGGCAGCTGTCGTTCTCTGGTGGCGGAAAAAGGGGCGCGTGTCCTTACACCTCATCCTCTGGCTGATGGTAATCGTCAATATCATCACCTACCAGTGCATTCCCGGCCCCACGCCGGAGCGCTGGCAGAAGCCCTGGGCCCAGGCGTCGCAGTTTGAACAGAACGGAGATACCCTCACCATCCATAACATCCGTGATTTCCGCTACCGCACCGAGGAGGACAGCGAAGCTAACTACCGCACCGAGACCTATGATTTGAGCTCGCTCTGCGGGGTAGATTTTGCCAGCTGCCACTGGGATGGTATGACCGCTATCTGCCACACGATGTTCAGCTTCAACTTCACGGATGGCCGACGCGTGGTTGTCTCTGCCGAAACCCGCCTGCCCGAAGGGGTGGAACAGGGAGCTATCCCCGGTCTGTACAAAAAGTACGGCATTGTATACCTGTTCGGCACAGAGGAAGATATTTTCGGGCTGCGCACCAATATCCGCCACGAGGATTTATATGTATTTCCCCTGAAAATCAAGCAGGAAGGAGCGAGGAAGCTGCTGCAGCACTATATCGACCTGGCTCGCCATGCCGAAGCAACGCACCAGGACTACAACACCATCTCCGATAACTGCTCCACCGGCATTGTGAGCGGATTCCGCGAACTGGTGCCCACCATGGCCCGAAAGTACGATTTCCTGCCCCTGCACAACGGCAGCATTGCCGATTTGCTCATCGAATACGGTGCCGTGCAGACCAGCCCGGGCGAAACACCGGAGCAAATCCGCACACGCTGTTACGTGGGATACGACCTGCCCATGGATGACTACTCTGCCGCGCTGCGCCGCAAAATCAGCAAATAGACTTTTGCCTGCATTCCACGCTTGTGCGCCCCGCTGGCCTGTGATAGAATGCCCGCATGATTAGCGAAAAGCCTGTTGTTCAGGAATTGGTGGCGCTGATGCTGGCGCATGGGGTGACGCGTGCCGTTCTCTGCCCCGGCAGTCGCAATTCGCCCATCGTAGCCACTCTGAGCAATCTGCCGGAGATGGAATACCGCAACGTCATCGATGAACGCAGTGCCGGATTTGTTGCCCTGGGCTGGGCGCAGCAGGTGCAGGCACCCGTAGCCGTGGTGGTGACCTCCGGCAGCGCCGTGTTGAATCTGCACCCGGCTGTTTCAGAGGCTTTTTATCGCAAGACGCCCCTGCTCATCATTTCAGCAGACAGACCTGCAGCCTGGATCGGGCAGAATGATGGCCAAACCCTGCCCCAGCCCGGCGTCTTCAACACCCTGGTGCGCTTCTCCGCCCAGGTGCCGGAGGACGATGTCTGGTACGCCAACCGACTCATCAATGAGGCGCTGCTCGAACTGCGCCACCGCAGCGGCGGCCCGGTGCATCTCAATATCCCGCTCACAGAGCCATTCTTCGGCATGGTGGAGGCGGAGCTGCCGCCGGTGCGTGTGATTCAACGCACCGAAGCAGCACGCATGAATGCGGATGAGGAGGAAGCCCTGCTTGAAGAAGCAGCAGCGCTTCCCCGCCGCCTTATTCTGCTGGGGCAGCAGCACGCCCCCTCCCCAACGCTCAGCCAACTGGCAGAAGAAAAGCAATTCACCCTGGTAGGAGAGCATATAGCCAACGCTCCCTTTGCGGACTGCATCCGCCCGGATACTCTTCTTGGTGCCACGCCGGATGCGGACTGGGTCCCGGATTTACTTATCACCTGCGGCGGAGATGTTATTTCCAAGCGCTTGAAAAGACTCCTGCGAGCACATCCGCCCAAGGCACACTGGCATATTTCCCCGGATGGTGAACTGGTGGACAGTTTCTGCGCCCTCACCCGTGTTCTGGAAGGCGAGCCGGATGAGTTCTGGGAACTGCTGGAGGCTTTTGCCGAGAACGGTGATGCCGACTACCGCAAGCGCTGGCAGGCAGCCCCCGCCACACTCCCGGAACACGAGTTCAGCGGCATGAAGTTTGTAGGCGAGCTGATGCAGAAGCTGCCAGCTGGCTGCGTGCTGCACCTGGCCAACAGCTCTGCCGTGCGCTATGCGCAGCTCTTCCCGCTGCCACAGGGTGTGCAGGTGGAATGCAACCGCGGAGTCAACGGCATTGAAGGCAGCGTATCTGCCGCAGCAGGACACGCCCTTGCCACTCCTGAGAAGCTGCATTTCCTGATTATCGGCGATTTAAGCATGTTCTATGATTTGAACGGCCTGCTCATGGCAAAGCAATGCCCGAACCTGCGCATACTGCTGCTGAACAACCAGGAGGGCGGCATTTTCGGCACCCTGCCCGGCATGCCGGACAGCCCGGCCATACGCGCGCCGCATGGAGAGAGCATCATGGCCTGGGGCGGATGCTTATTCAACTCCATGCAGATAGCAGGAGTGAACGAATGGGCAGAAGCCCTCAGTAGGCTACTTTCCTCAGAACCAGGGCCTGTGCTGATTGAGGTTCTCACTGAAACAGAGCAGGATGCCGCCATCCTGAAAGAATTTTACAACTAACACTAACGATATGAAACGCGAGTGGACCATCATCAAGGAATATAAGGATATCATCTTCGATAAGTACAACGGCATTGCCCGCATCACCATCAACCGCGAGCGCTACCGCAATGCCTTCACGCCGCTGACCACGGCAGAAATGAGCGATGCGCTGCGACTCTGCCGCGAGATGCAGGACATCTCCGTTGTGGTGCTCACGGGTGCCGGCGACACGGCTTTCTGCGCAGGCGGCGACATGAATGTGAAAGGCCGCGGCGGCTATGTGGATACTGAGGGCATCCCTCGACTCTCCGTACTGGATGTGCAGAAGCAAATTCGCTCTCTGCCCAAGCCGGTTATTGCAGCAGTGAATGGCTTTGCCATCGGCGGCGGCCATGTGCTGCATGTGGTTTGCGACCTCTCCATTGCCTCCGAGAACGCCATTTTCGGCCAGACAGGCCCCCGCGTGGGCAGCTTTGATGCCGGCTTCGGTTCCTCCTACATGGCACGCTGCATAGGCCAGAAGAAGACACGTGAAATCTGGTTCCTCTGCCGCAAGTACAACGCCCAGGAAGCCTTGGAAATGGGTCTCGTCAACAAGGTGGTGCCGCTGGAGCAGCTGGAGGACGAGTACGTGCAGTGGGCAGAGGAGATGATGCAGCACTCCCCCATTGCCCTGCGTCTCATCAAGGCGGGTCTGAATGCCGAGCTGGATGGCCAGGCCGGTATTCAGGAACTGGCGGGCGATGCCACTATGCTTTTCTACATGTGCGATGAAGCCCACGAAGGCTCCCAGGCATTCCTGGAGAAGCGCAAGCCGGATTACTCCAAGTATCCGAAACTGCCCTGATGCAGCTGATTGATGCAGAGCCGCTGATGCATTTTCCGCAGCCGCTCCGGTTGCGCTGGCAGCGGCGTGTGCTGCATTTCAAGAAACCGGCGACTACCTCGCGCGGCGCACTGAGAGAACGCACCACCTACATCATCGAAGCCAGCACACCGCAGGGGACTGGCTACGGAGAATGCTGCATCATGCCCGGACTGCTGCCGGAACCCACAGAGACGGAATTGAACCACTGGTGCCGCCAGGTGGAACAGCAGAATGGATTATTCGGCATTCAGGCACCATCCCCCATCCAGTTCGGGCTGGAATGTGCCCTGCTTGCCGCGCTGCACCCCGACAAGCCGAGATGGGACACCGCCTTCACCCAGGGAGAAGCAGGAATTCCCATTCACCACCTGGTGTGGATGGACTCAGTGGACAAGATGAAGCAATCCATGAGAGGAGGAATTCAGCAGGGATTCACTTGCCTGAAAATGAAGGTGGGGGCACTCCCGTTTGCAGAGGAGCTTGAGATGCTGCACCAGGCCCGGGCCACTTACCCCCAGGCGGAGATACGACTAGACGCCAACGGAGCATTCTCTCCCCAGGATGCCCCGCACAAACTTGCGGCACTGGCGAAAACAGGTGCCAGCTTCATTGAACAACCCATAGGCCGGGGGCAGTGGCCGCAATTGGCAGAGCTGTGCAGATGCTCTCCTCTTCCCATTGCTCTCGATGAAGAATTGATAGGAGTATCCCAGCCGGAAGAATTACTGGATGCCGTCCACCCCCAGGCCATTGTCATCAAACCCTCCCTGCATGGTGGTCTACTGGCAGCCCAGCGCTGGGCACAGGCGGCAGAGCAACGAGGTATCAGCTGGTGGGTCAATTCCGCACTGGAAAGCCACATTGGCCTCGAGGCGCTGGCAGAGTGGTGCGCCTACGCAGCCCCCGGCACTATGCAGGGGCTCGGCAAGGGAAACCTCTTCATAGATGATGAGAGCATAAGGCTTCAATTACAGGGTAACAGCCTGCGTATGCAATATAATTGATAGAAAGCTTGAACAATTCACGTACTCTTGGTGTCAACAAGTATAATCATGAGCAGAATCTTCACACTTAGCTCCGTCATGGCCCTGGCCGTGGGTACTCCTATGCTTCTGGCAAACACAGCTCCGGCACTGCGTATCATGCCCGGGAATCTTGCACCCATACAGTCGCGAGGAAACTGCGATATGATGGCTTCCAACACCGTGACGGCCCAATTTGCAGGGCTGCAGGATCTGGCAATACAGCGTATTGATCAGACAGAGCCTGAAAATGTGCAGGTTGCAGTATTCCAGGTGGCAAGCAACCTGGCCTACCGTCGTTTCAACCGCATTGGTGACGGCCAGCTGATTCCCGGCATGAAGTTCACCATCGCCATGAACCGCGAACTTCCCGGCCAGCCGGCAGAAAACGTTGATACCATCGCAACCCTTCAGCTCGGTGAGGAAGTCGTCATGCGTGTGGATCACCTCTACCTCATTACTGGCCAGGAGGGTGAGTCCATTCGCGTATGTGCCCGCATTGCCCGCCGCAACACTAACGCTGCAGCCCCTGCAGCAATTCCCTCCAACGCACCTGCCCCGCTGCCCATTCCCGGCGCTCGCCCCGCCATGGGCGGAATGAACAGCGGCATGCAGATTACCAGCAGCAGCTCATCATTCTCCATGACCACGGATGCCTCTGGTCAGATGCAGACGGTGCAGACCAGCCGTTACTATGATTCTACTACGGGAGAAATCAAGACCCGCATGCTGATTAACGGAGTAGAGGTGGATCCGGTAACCCGCCAACCGCTTGCCCCGGCAGAGGCAACTCCCGCCCCCGCCCCGGTCAGCGAAGCCCAGGCCCGTCAGGAGGCGGATTCTGATGAGGACAACGACACCATCGTAGAGCACAACAACAACCCCATTGTACAGCCAGGCGATAAACCCGTCCTTACCCCGGAGACAACCCCGTCTGCTACCCCCGCAGTGGATGGCCAGCTCAACGCTGCTGAAAGCTTCTAATAAAACGGAGAGAAAGTCTTTCCTTCACCGCGCCGATTGACAGACAATCGGCGCGGTTTCTCTATACAGAAATCCCGCGTGCAGCACAAGAGCAACACGCGGGACTTGAAAGGGCTCGAAAAGGCTCTTTATTCCTCGCTCACGTCGTCGGTAGCATCGAACTCCTCGGACTCGGCATCGAAATCGGCCTCCTCGTACTTCTTGAACTTCTTGACGCGCTGGTTGGCAGGAAGCGGAGCAAGCACCATGGTAACCGTGTTACCAGCAAGCTTAGCAGCCTGATCCACCTGGCCCATAGTCTTCATGTCCTCTACCACCTTGGCCATCACCTCCAGGCCAAGCTCTCGGTGTGCATTTTCGCGATTGCGGAAACGAAGCTGGAAACGCACCTTGTGACCATGGTCAAGGAACTGTTCCGTGCGGGCCATCTTGACGTTGTAGTCGTTGACATCCGTGCCAACACGAAGCTTCACTTCCTTCATCTTGGTCACCTTGGACTTGTTGTTCTTCTGCAACTTGGCCTGCATGTACTTGAACTTGCCGTAATCGATAAGTCGGCATACGGGCGGATCTGCATTCGGAGCAACCTCGACGAGGTCGAGTCCGATTTCCTTGGCCTTGGCGAGAGCATCGCGGGTGGCCATGACACCGAGCTGGTCACCTTTGGCGGTAACAACTCGTACCTTGGGGGCGCGGATTCGGTCGTTCACGCGAATCTGCGGTTCTTTTTTGCCGCCTTTGTCACGCTGGTTGCGGTTATTGGCGGAATTATTGGGTTTCTGGGGGGCTGCCACTTGTGTGTGTTCTTGGTTTTATCCTGGTAGATTCTGCAGACGCAGGGTGGCACACGGTCCACCCCGCAGCTGCGGAAAAGGGGGTTATTGCTGTTGTTCCTTGACTTCTGGCTGAAGAGCAGGACGAATAAGACGTTGGCTGATTTCCTGTTCGAGAGCTTCAATGAATTCATCCACTCCCATAGTACCGACAACATCGAGCTCGCGGTGACGCACAGACACCTTGCCTTCCTCGGCCTCTCGCTGACCCACAACCAGCATATACGGCACGCGGTCAAGACGGGCGTTGCGAATCTTGGCGCCAATCTTATCGGGAGCATCATCGAGCTTCACGCGAATGAACTTGTTGGCCAGCCTGGCACGCAGTTCCTCGGCAAAATCGGCCACCTTGTCGGAGATGGGAAGCACACGAACCTGCTCCGGAGCCAGCCAGGTGGGGAATTTACCGGCAAAGTGCTCGATAAGCAGCCCCGTGAAGCGCTCCATGGAACCGAAGGGTGCGCGGTGAATCATCACCGGACGGTGCGGCTTGTTATCAGCTCCGGTGTAGGTGAGGTCGAAGCGCTCCGGCAGGTTGTAGTCCACCTGCACGGTGCCCAGCTGCCAATCGCGTCCGATTACATCGCGTACAATGAAGTCACTCTTGGGGCCATAGAAGGCGGCCTCATTCTCTGCCTCGATATAGTCGAAACCTTCCTCGGTAAGCACCTCGCGCAGAGCCTGCTCAGAGAGCTTCCAGTTCTCGATAGTACCGACATACTTCGGGTCAGCGTAATCCTTATCGCGCAGGGAAAGGCGAACGCGATAGTCAGTCATCTGGAGCGTACCGAGAATGTGTTTCACGATACCGATGCACTGCTGAACCTCGGCCTTGATCTGATCAGGACGGCAGAAGATATGAGCATCGTCCTGAGTAAAACCACGCACGCGGGTCATGCCGCCCAGCTCACCACTCTGTTCCCAGCGGTACACGGTGCCGAACTCGGCCAGACGCACGGGCAAATCGCGGTAGGAGTGAGGATCATTGGCATAGATGCGGATGTGGTGCGGACAGTTCATGGGTTTGAGCATGAAACCGCTGATGGTGCGGGTATCAAGCGCATTGAACAGATCAGCGCAAGAGGCATTCTCATCACGCAGACGCTTGAAATCATCAGGGTCAGGAATCGGCGGGAACTGGCTCTCCTTGTAATGCTCCCAGTGACCGGAAGTCATGTAAAGGTCCAACTTGCCGATATTGGGAGTAAACACCTGAGAATAACCGATGCGGTCAAGCTCCTCTGTAATGAAATCCTGCAATTCACGGCGAATGATAGCGCCCTTCGGCTTCCAGAGCACAAGTCCCTGCCCCACCATCTCATCGATGGTAAACAGGCCCATCTCACGGCCAAGGCGGCGATGGTCTCGCTTCTTGGCTTCCTCCAGTCGGGCAAGATGCTCATCCAGCTGAGTGCGGTTCGGGAAGCATGTTCCATAGATACGCTGCAGACGCGGGCCATTGGCATCGCCCATATAGTAGGCTGATGCTACACTCATAATCTTGAATGCCTTGCAATTACCAGTCCGGCCAACGTGCGGACCAGCACAAAGGTCGGTAAACTCACCATTCCGGAAAATGGAGATTTCCTCACCCTCCGGGATTCGGTTAAGAAGATCCACCTTGAACTTGGATGCGACATCACGAGGGCCACCTGCTCCCAGTTCACCACTCTGAGCCATGGCCATTGCCTCTGCTCGCGTAACGGTAGTTCGTTCAAAAGTCTGGTTTTCCTTGACAATCTTCTTCATTTCCGCCTCAATCTTTTCAAACTCGGCAGTGGAAATGTTGTGGTCAAGTTCAATGTCATAATAGAAGCCATTCTCAATGGCGGGACCTGCGGCCAGCTGGGCCTGGGGCCAGATACGGCAAATGGCAGCGGCCAGCACGTGTGCGCACGAATGGCGCAGACGTTCCAGGTCGCTTGCCTGGTTGCGTTCCTCCAGGGTCTTGCGTTCTTTCGGTTCAGACATATCT
>JAGBZE010000092.1 GCA_017628435.1 Akkermansia sp. | reverse complement strand
TTCACCATCCAGCCGGTAAATTTCCTTAATCTTACCGAGTTCCTCATTCATCTGGGCATTCAGCTTGTTAAGCCGGGCCTCATTTTCGGCATTGATGTACGGCGCAGACTGAACCGTCAGCTCCCAACAGCGAAGACTGAGAGCAGCGAGAGACTGATGGCGGGAGCTCAGGGTATCTTCCTTATCTACGCGAAGCTTCTCCCATTGCATATTTTGCAACTGTTCAGCATACACCTTATTACGGAGAGAAAGAAGCTCCTTTTCCACCACCTGCCGCTGCGCGCTGCTGAAAGAAGTAGCCTCCAACAGCAGCCCAAGCATTTCTCGTTCTTCAGTAGCCTGCGCAACACGCTCACACCAGCCCCGACACTTCAACCGGGCGGCAGCCTGCTCGATATCAGAAAGCAGAGAATCCTGCTCCGGCAAAAGCCGAGCACGAGCCAGTATAGCCGAAGCTGCCGCATAATCCGCCAGGCCCTGTTCCGGGGAAAGAGAATCTGAAGCGAGACGAGTCCTGAAGTTCTGCAACCAGGCAATCGTGCGGGGCGCATCTGTTACCTCCAGCAGCTGCAGAGGCTCATCTGCCTGTGTGCAGCAGGCGCGCCAATGGCGGATTTCTTCCATCAGGTCATCCAGCTTCTCCGAAAGCTCGGGCAACACAGGAGACTCCGCATAGCTCTGCAACACCGCATCCAGCTGCTGAGCAGTACCGGCACCCGGCAGGGCGGCCAAATCGCATTTGATACGAGCCCTCTGGGCATTCAGCAGACTGCTGTGTGCATTTTCCAGAGCTGTCGCCAGCGACTCCCTCTTCGATGTCACCTCAGCCCAGCGGGCCACATCTGCAACAGAGGCTTCCGCTAACACGGCTTCGCAGAGAGCTGAGAGGCGGCCGAGTTTCTCCTGCGCAGCAGAAATCCTCTCCGTTTCCCGTCTGTTCGGAGCGCTAAGCTGTTGATTCAGCAACACCTGCTGCCAATCCAGATACTCCAGCAAAATCTCCACCTTCTGCTCAGCATGGCGAAGGGCTGCAATATACGCTACCTCGGCTCGAGATGCATCCTTCTCCCGAAGTTCCCGAGCCACAGCCAGATACTCATCCGCCCGGTTCTGCTGCTTCAGCAGAGCATCCATGGCGGTTCTGGTGCGCTCCAGCTGCTGCGAGATTTGTTTGTAATCAACCTGCGAGGACTGCCCACTTTCACCGACATCCAGCGCCGGGCAGACCTGCGCGGCAGTCGCAGCCATGAGCAGCACGCCCCACACAACACTCCGGCTGCGGTATAGACTTCCTATCAGTAATCGTGTCTTCATGATTAAAAGACATTATTCCACCATTCCTGGTAAGCCTTTCTTGCCTGATTCTGCAGAGTCGTCAATTGGCCACGGAGAATATTGTCGCTACAGTTACTTATTTCCGATTTTAACTCATTCTCTGCAAACCCCTTAATTTCCATCAATACTTCCTGAGTCAATTTTCTCTCAGACACCCCGGTATACAACCGCTTATTCAATTCATTCCACCGCTGCTCATAATACGTCTTCTTATCAGCCACATGATGAGTCGAAGGCTCAGGCTGCGCCTCAGACCCGGGAGCAGAATTCTGCACCTGTTCTTCCTTTCTTAACTGGCGCACCTTATCCAGCTGTTCCTTGAACTCGTCGAGCTCATATTTTTCCTGAGCATCCAGGATTTCGAGTTCCAGCTGCCAACACTGAGTGGTAATACCGGAAAGGAAGGAAGTGCGCGTCTCCGCGTCGGAGATTTTGTTCATGATATTCTGCCGCTCCGTTTCATAACGGGAGATGCGCTTATCATACGCCTTACAGAGCAAAGCGCGGTGAGCATCCTTAATAAGCCCCCGGTCCAGGTCATTGACACGGGAGAGTAGCTCATCAATGGCATACTCATCCACTGCCGTTTCTGCCAGCTTAATCCACTGCCGGGACATCTCCTGTCGCTCAATTGCTTTCAGCTCATCGAACAGAGTCTTGATATTTCCTTCCTTCTTCTCAGCAGCCAGCTCCAGCACCTCCTCTGCGGCGTCCCAATCTTCCTGACGCTTCTCCCAGTCGATATCTGCGGTCTCCATGCGCACTTTGAAGTTGGTGAGCCATTTTTCCAGGATTTCATCTGTTATACCGGCAAGCTCAGGCAGCATGAGCGACTCCTCCGTGGAGGTGCAGCAGGAGCGCCACTGCTGAATGGAAGAGAAAACCTCGTCGCGCAGTTCTTCCAAAGCCGGAACCACACTACCATCCCCCCACTTTCCTGCATAATCATCCAGCTGCTGGCGAGCAGCGGTAGAAAGAACACCAGCCACCTGTTCCAGCTCATTGCGCTGGTTATCTTCCAAAGTCTTTTCTGCAGCGGCCAGGGCGCGATCAGACTGGGCAAGCATATCCAGCAGCTCTTTCACGCTGCGAATGTCCTGCGGCGAGGCATCCTCCAGCACCGTGTCACAGAACACCTTGAGCAGAGAAAGACGCTCGCGGGCGCTTCCCAGCGATTGCATGGTACCCTTACTCAGTTCACTAGAGATTTCCTCCTGCCTCCACGCCACGTAATCCTTCAGAATCGGCATTTTTTCCGGTGCATAGCGCAAGGCTGAAGCATACAGCACATCGGCGGTCTTCTCGCCCTTCGCACGGGCATCCCTGGCAGCGGTCAGATATGAATCGGACTTACTCTGGTTATCAGAAAGCTTCTGCACCAGCTTTTCATAGCGGGTAAGTTCTTCACGAATTTCCGAAAGCAGCTTCTGAGCCTGCTGTTCAGCTGTTTTCCGGGCCTGCTTATGCTCGGACTGAGCAGTCTCGAACCGTTTCCTCAAATCCTCCACTTGCTGTGAATTGACCTTGGCAGCATTCTCCAGCTTCTGCACCTTTTCTGCCAGTTCGTCCTGCCGATATGCCAGCTTTTTCAGCTCCGCCAAGACTGCCTCTTCCAGCTCCGCCCGGACAATTATCGTCTCACTTCCCGACTGCCAGGCAAGAAAACACCCCAGACCTGCCAGAACCATCAGCGCAATGATTATCTTCTTCATGCTAGTAAGAATTGATTATCGTTTTTTCTTAAGCCGCGCAAATCATACAATCGCCTACGTAAAGAGAAACATGCAGACCTGCAACACCCCGACGAGGCAACAATACTGCAGCGCCAATGCTTAGTCAAGCTTCTTCCTTTTTAATAACTACGAAAGAAAGAAAAGAATATCGGACAAGAGCTACTAGTGACTCCTGTCCGAGAGCCCTGTTTACTCCAGGTTCCCTGCTCCATGTTAAAATATCACCCCTCATTCCCCAGGGCATCGAGGCTCTGGCGGCAGAGGGCGGCGGACCACTGGCCGGGGGCGGTGGGAGTATTGCCCAGGTAGCCATAGACCAGGCAGGCGCCGTGCTGGGCATACAACAGGCGGCTCACAGCACCCAGCGGGCCCATGCCCATGGCGGTAGTGGTGCCGGAGGCGCGGCGCAGGAGCTGCACGCCGGTCATCATATCCTCTGCGCAGTGCAGGCGGAAGGCAAACTTGGCCACATCTGCCCCCAGGGCACGCGCAGCCTGCTCCTTTTCCAGCAAGGATTCGAGGGTGGGCGTTTTCTCAAAATCGTGAGCAGAGGCAATGACAGGCACCCCGGCGGCGTGAGCTTCGGCCACCAGCTCCTGAGCGGCGGGCAGCTGGGCAATCTCCCAGTCCAGCGCAGAGGCCAGCGGCAGCAGGGCGAGGGCAATGCGCAGACGCTCCGCCGGGCTCATGGGGCGCAGACCGCCCTCGCTCTCGTGGCGCACGGTGACCAGCACGGGGCGGCAGCAGTGCATGGCAGCCAGCACCGCCCAGTCTGTATCAGCCGGCAAACCATCTGCCCGCAGCTCCACCACATCGCACGGCAGCGACTCAGCCGCACAGGCGGCACACCAGGCTTCAGCAGTGGAGACAGAGCCCACCACCATCGGGCGGGTAAAGGAAAGGCGGGCGCGTGCGTTCATACGGCGTATTCTATACCAAACAGCCGCATGTAGCAAGCGAATATGCAGCTATTTGCTATTGCGTTGGCAGTTGGAACATGGTAGCATGCAGACATGGCTTACAGTTTTGAGGATGCAGTGGAACAGATTCTGCAGAAGAACGAGGATTACCCGGCCGATGCGTACTTTTTCATCCGCGCTGCGCTGGATGCCACTGTGGAGAAATGCCGCAAGCCGGCAGAGAATCCGCACCTGAGCGCAGAGGAGCTGTACTTCGGGTTCTGCGCCTACGCGCTGGAGGAATACGGGCCGCTGGCGCTGGCAGTGATGGAGCAGTGGAATATCGCCACTTCTTCCGATGTGGGCAACTTGGTGTACAACCTGATTGAGGTGGGCGTATTCGGCAAGCAGGACGGCGACCGCCGCGACCAGTTCGACAACCTGACGCCCATCCCCGTGCTGCTCAACGCCCCCTACGAAACTATTAACGAATAAGCGAACACCATGAACAAGGAAGCAATGCAAGGAGCAGACCTGCGCTGGCCCGCCGAATGGGAACCGATGGAAGCCGTGTGGCTCTCCTGGCCGCACCGCGATGACCTCTGGCAGGGCGGGCTGCAGGAGCTGCACGGCCGCTATGCCGAGCTGTCCGCTGCCATTGCGGCAGAGGCAGAGGTGCGCATCAACGCCGCCGCGCCGCTGCATGCGGGCATTTCCCGGCTTCTGCAGGAGCGCGGGGTGCAGCGCTTCCGCCTGTATGACCACCCCACGAATGATGTTTGGTGCCGCGACCACGGCCCGATTTTCACCAGACGCAAGGATGGCGGCCTGCAGCTGGCCAACTGGACATTCAATGCCTGGGGTGGTAAGTTTGCCCCCTGGGATCTGGATAATGAAGTACCGGCCCGCATAGCCGCGAGCCTGGGGCTGCCCCAGCTGTGCAACGATATCATTCTGGAAGGCGGCGCCATTGAAGGCAACGGCGAGGGTCTGGTGCTCACCACTGAGGCGGTGCTGCTGAACCCGAACCGCAACCCCGGCTGCACCAAAGCTGATATTGAGGCCGAGATGCACCGCATGCTGGGCAGCACGCATGTGTTCTGGCTGGGCAGAGGCATTGAGGGTGACGACACGGACGGCCACATCGATGACATGGTTCGCTTTGTGAACCCCGAGGCGGTGGTTTCCATAGTGGAGCCCGACCCGCAC
>JAGBZE010000091.1 GCA_017628435.1 Akkermansia sp. | reverse complement strand
GAAGTCTACGTTGGCGTTGAGGTTCTTGCGGGCGCGCATCATCTTGGCAATCATATCGCTCATACGAATCCACTTGGGCTCACCGATGGTCTGGGTGAGACGGATGGCGATGCGGCGCAGCTGCGGGGCGCGGGGGTCCAGGGTGCGATAGACGCGGTGCCCCATGCCGAAAATCTTCTCACGGTTGGCGAGTTTTTCGTTGATGTAGGCTTCTACATTGTCCTCGCTGCCGATTTCCTTGAGCATCTCAATCACCGCTTCATTGGCACCGCCGTGCAGCGGGCCCTTGAGGGTGCCGATAGCTGCGGTAATGGCGGAGTACATGTCCGACAGGGTGGAAGCTGTCACGCGGGCGGAGAAGGTGGAGGCGTTCATGCCGTGGTCGGCATGCAGAATGTAGGCCACATCCAGAATGTGGGCCTCGTGCGGGTCGGGTTCCGTGCCCTTGAGCAGCCACAGGAAGTGAGAGGCCTCGTCCAGATCCGTGCGGATGGGCGGCAGGTCCAGCCCCTGGCAGATGCGGTAGTAGTATGCCGCCATCACAGGAATCTTGGCGATGAGCGACAGACCGATTTCCTTCATCTGGGAGGGGTCTTTAGTGCGGTCATCATACATACCCAGCATCGAGACGGCGGTACGCAGTGCGCTCATGGGGCGAGCTGTCTTGGTTGCCGTCTTGAAGAAGTCGAGAATCGGCTGGGGCAGCTCGCGGTCATAGCGCAGGCGCTGCTTGAGCCCTTCGAGCTCTTCGCGGTTGGGAAGCCTCTTGTTGAGCAGTAGGTAGATAACCTCAGAGAAAGAGCAGAGGTCCACCAGGTCCTCAATCTCATAACCGCAGTAAAGAAGGCGTCCCTCCTCACCGCGAACATCGCTCAGCCCGGTCTCATTGGCAATCACGCCCTTGAGGCCCTTGGAAAAGATGGGTTTCTGCGGTGTCTGGTTGTCGTTCATGTGTGCTGTATCGGGGGAAAGGGTGCAGGCTGTCAACGGCCGCCTGCCGAGCCGATAGTGTGATATGGTTTGCTGTTTGCTGTGTAACCTCAGCAGGAGGCGTACCAAGCATCCTCCAGCTCGCCGAAGGTCTTGATTTCCACGTCCTCACGAGCCTCGAGCCATGCCTTAACTGCCTGGCGCTGGGCCTCGTTGGTCTGAGTGGGATCTACAGCGATGGCGAAAATGTGGCAGCCGTCTTCCGTGATGTTGCCGTCGCAGTTCAGGCCGTTGGCCTCAATGCATTCCTCCACGAAAGCGTGCAGAAACTGCTCACACTCGGGAGCTTCCACGTCGCCCTTGTAATCAAAGGAAAAACCGAAGCAGAGTTCCTTGAACTCGCCCACGCGATACTTCTTGCGGAGTCTTTTCTTCATGGTGCGGATATTTTACACGTCTCTCCCGCGCGTGTCAATGCAAATCCTCAGGCGTGACGCGGGATATGGCAAATTTACGCATCCATCGCAGCGAATCCGAAAATTCACCGACATCAGCCCTGGGTGTATTTCTGTTTTCTGTCTACTTTTTCTTTCAGCGGAGCGGGGGTGAATCGGAGCACGCTGCGCTCCGGCAGCTGCATTGCCGCGCCGCTGTGGGGCAGGGTCAGCCGCCGGGCTTTTCGGCGTTGTATGCGGAATGAGCCGAACCCGGCCAGTTTCACCTCACCATCTTCCTGCAGACCATCGGCTATGGCACGAGTCACGGCTGCTATGGCCAGATCTGCCGCCATCTGGGTGGCTGTACCGCCCAGTTCCCGGCGCACCGTTTCTCGGAATTCGCGGTGTTTCATGTGCTTTACTCGAACAAGACTCGCACGGCACCCTCGGAGCGACTCAGCGGAATCCAGCTGCACCCGCGCGGTCCTTTCTGGCTCTGGATAACCTGTTGCATGCTTTCCCTGAATGCCGCTTCATCGAAATGACTCAGCCAGCCTTCGAACTCCATGTCCCCCTGCCAGTAGGCGCGGATAGCCTGTTTCCAGAAGTCATCGTAAGAGGAGAAGTAGATATTTCGGCGCTTGAAGTATGAGGCATGGTTATGCCCGCTCCTGGGGAATGCAGCGTGGTTCCAGCTGTGGTCAATCCCCATGTGCTCATCACACAGCAGGAAGAATCGGTGGCTTTCTACATTGCCGCCATCGTGATTGCGAACGATGGGGTCATCCCAGGTGGTGTCGATGTGGTACCACTCACCGTTGTTCAGCCGCACGATATTCCAGGCGTGATTGCTGCCGTTGGCAGTGCCGGTGACGATGTGCGATGGTATGTCCAGCATCTGTAGCAGCAGGTGCATCGCTTGGCTGTATGCCCAGCAGTTTCCCTTGCCCTCCAGCAGCAGCGTGCAGACATCCCGGGTGCTGGACAAGTCGGTGCTGTATTCGTGTGTCAGGTAGTCGTGCAGCTTGACGATGGTGTCGAAATCACTGCCTTTCACCTCACATCTGCGCACGATATCCCGGGCGAGCCGCAGCGCTTTCTTTTCCCTGGCGCTCAGCTGTGATTCCAGATTCGGGAAGCGGTGGGCGGCCAGTAGTCTCGTGCCTTCCGTCAGTTCCAGGGTCAGGGTTACTTTGTTGTTGTGCTTGGTGGCTTTGTAGCTGTCTGTATAGTCGTTCCAGAAAGAGTTCCTAATCAGCGCCTCGATACTGCCGCTGTAGCGGAAGGTGAAGGAGGGGCTCAGATTCATGGCGGCCCGGTGCATCAACGGGTTGAATTGCTGTGCTGAGGTGATGGTTTGACCGCTATCCAGAGTCGGGTTCACTTTCCCCTCCGCCGGTGCTGCCGGGGTGTGCTGGGGCTTAGTCGTGCTGCATGATGCCAGCATGAGCAGAGAAATCAGCGCGCAGTGACGAATCGAGAGAAAAGTCATGAGTGTTCCTACACTATCATGCCTCTGATTCTTTGTCAAACATTTACAGCAATTCTGCTGTTTTCTTTCAGTTGCCGCTTCGCCGGGCAAGGATATCCAGGGCTCTCTGTTCTACTGCGGGGGGGAGCCAGTCTGCCGGGAGATCGCTGCCGGTCTGTAGTGCCAGACGTATAGCGGTGGAGGAGGCCGAGTGATTACCGGAGATGAAGGTGGCATGCACCCCCTCTCGCGGCTGGGGTGCTTCACCGCGATGATAGACGATGAAGTGCAGGTGACGGCACAGGTAGTCGTAGCGCGCCCAGCGGTGCAGCTGTTGCCACTGATCTGTTCCCATGAGCCAATATAGCTCAGCCCGGGGAAATGTGTGATGATAGTGCTCCACCAGTCTCCAGCTCCAGCTGGGGGGTGGCAGTTCCAGGTCCAGAGCGGAGACTCTGGCCCAGCTATAGTCTTTTGCCGCCAGCTGAAGCAGCTCCAGCCTCTGTTCATCTGTGAACAGGGTGTTTTGCTCCTGTTTGAAAGGAGAACGTGCCGCCGGCAGAAATATCAGCTCGTCCAGTCCGCACTTTTCTTTTGCGGCGGCGGCTATATGCAGGTGCCCCGCGTGCACCGGGTCAAATGAGCCCCCGAAAAGGCACACTCTGCGGCATCGGGTATCCATGGTGCACTACAATCAGAGCCCGTCCGTCCCCTTGTAGGGCAGGAATCCGCCGATGGGAAGCTTGACCTTTTTATTCTCCGGTGTGAGTCGGCGGTAGTGGTTGATGAAGTTGGAGAGGTGCCCGTAGTTGGCGGCATTCTTGGGAATACCTTGCTGCCCGCAGTTCACCAGCACATTGAAATGCAGCTCAGCGTGCAAGTGCGCGGGGAACATACCGCGGTTCGTGCCGATGGTGCCTACCTGATCGCCGCGCTTGAGCAGTTGGCCCAGCTCCACATCGATGCGGTCCAGGTGGCTGTACAGCGTCTGGCAGCACAGTACCTTCTTGGTCTTGGGCTCGCGGAAGGCATGGCGTACGATTACCACCTTGCCCCAGCGGCCTCGAGCATCTGCGGCATAAGTTACCAGCCCGTGTCCCACGGTGTACACCGG
>JAGBZE010000090.1 GCA_017628435.1 Akkermansia sp. | reverse complement strand
CGGCAATGTCTTGTCGATAATACCCGCATGAAAATTCGGCGTAAACAGGCAGTTATCCAGCATCAGCATGGCCACATAGGTGGAAATACCCAGCTGGCGAGCCTTCAGCACCACATTCCGGTTCCACAGATTGCAGTGCAGACGCAGCTGCGCCGCATTCGGCGAAAACCGTTGCATACGGCCTCGCTTATTTTCGATCCAATACAAATTATTCAGTCGCCAGAGCGGGTCTTCCAGGCGGCTGCGATAGACAGGGTCAATAGTATTCAGCATCTTCGGGGCTCAGGTCAAGTTCACGATCTTCTTCAGGGCGGGGCAACTCCTCAGCCTGATAACGGTTCGGCTCTGGTGACACAATGCGGTGCAATGCAGTCTGCAGCAGCAGTTTATCCTCGCGGCCTTCCCTCAGTTTATCACAGAATTTCACCACTTTCTCACCTGAGGATTCCCTGTTCACACCAAATTCCGCCAGCAGCACCAGGCGCCCCAGTTCTGCGGCAAGCGCCTCACCACGCGTGAGCTGCGTGGGGTCCTTTCCTTCCAGATAGTAGGAAAGGCGTCCATCCTGAAACATCTGCATGAAAAGCTCCAGGTTATTGATGCTGCTTTCCTCTCCCTGCTCCCAGGCCTCAGGCGAGGTAGTGCGATACTCCAGCAGGTCATTCAGATAAGCCGACAGCTGCCGCCTGCGCCATCGGTGATTCGTCTGAAAATCATACATGCGCTCCAGGTCACTATCAAACGAGTTCAACGGAATCATTGTCTGCAGACGCTCCATGGCTTGGCGAGCCATGCGTGTGGGCAGCAACGGTACACCATCAGCAGTATGCACCACATAAGGCTTACGCTGATACGGGTTAGCGGAGTTCGGTTCACCGGGCATCAGGCGCACCTGGTGATCCGGCAGACGCGGCGTGCGATACACCGTCACATGCCTCAACAGGCTGGCATCCACATCACCCTCGCGAATACCACCCAGAGGAACACCGCAGACATTCAGCTGACCATGCGCTCCATAAGTACGGCCAAGAGCATCCACCCGTTTGTAGAAATCCATGAAGCTTTGCAGGCCCGGTTCCGGTTTCCAACGTTCATCAAGCCCATTGGGACGCTTACCATCCAGACCTCCATAGCGTTCCTGTTGCCACCAGATACCCGACTCATCCGTGTAAGGAGAAGCCGTTACATTGCGACGCAATTCCGTAAGCAGTTGCAGAGCCGGAAGCACCCGACTGTCCGCGTTCCATTCCGGCGGCAATTCAGCATTATCCTCCACAGTGAATCCCTTTTTCACCACAGGCGGTAACATCATGCGCGTATTCTGAGCCTGAGTATAGGCCCGTTCTACAATATCACGGTCAGCAATCGGATTCAGCACCATGCGCTTCACCATGCCGCTATTGCGCCTATCGGAGGAATAGGCACGCAGCCCCGGATACTCACGCAGCACCTCACTAAGCTCCTGCAGCTTCTGTTCAGGGGACTGCTCCCCGCAATAATCGCGAATCTCCTCAGCCAGCAGGTCACGATCCTCCGGTGTAAGCAACTTCCAACCCCTGATCGGGTCATCCAGCAGATTCCAGAATGTCTGTCCACAGGCGCGGAAGGCAGATGCTCCACCCACAGCAAAACACCACCCCTGCTCATAACGGCGTGCCTCATTCGGCTCGTAAGCATCGCGCAGCATATCTGCCAGCTTCGCTCCATTTTCCGAGCGCTGCAGCTCACGGATTTCCATCACGCGGGGAATCATGTCCTTTATCTTCTCTGCAGAGGCTCGGTTATACTTTCGCACAGCGCCGCGAAGTCGAGGCCCTATCTCCGGCTCCCGAAAATCACCGAGGGCGGACGAATAACACCATTCGCGCACAGAGTTCGGCAGCTTTGCATTCGGCAGATCTGCCAGCATGAACAGAAGATTGTAATCCGCCATACGGCGCGCCAGGGCAGCATTCATGAAGGAGCTATCCCCCGGCCTGATCCGATCCGGATATTTTCTGAGCAAGTCGCGGCGCGCCTTTCTACCCGCATTCCATATATAGAGAGGCCTATCCCGCCCCTTATCCAGAATAGAATTCAGCTTATCCCTGGTCAATTCTCCGGCTTCCACCAACGCCTCACCCACGGATTCGGGACTGACCCAGCCGGAGGAAAGCATACGGCTCCAGTACACATAAAAACGCAATTTTGCCAATGAAACCGGAGTTTCTACCCGCCGGGGAACCGCCAGGAACGAATCCTTACCATCCTGGATATCCTTAAGCAAGGGTAGTCTCTGCGTTCCCTTGACACGCTTCCATTTTGCATGTTTTTCCTCAAACTCAAGCCCCATGGAGTACATGGTAGAATCACCCTGCCACAGCGCACGGAGTTCATCTGCCGCCACGCGTCCCAGATGATCAAAACCTGTGAACTTACCGGGGGGCAAAGGATACAAATAGCCCGCATAGAATGCACGGTTGCCATTGGTGGCATAGCGGTAGGCGCGTTCAATATTCTGCATCAGCTGCCCGCGCCCCATCTGCAGAAACTTTGTCTTCACATTGCCCACCAGAGAGTTCACCGCAAGACCATAGAATGGGTACCACGGTGTGTATTGTCCGTCCGGACGTTTGATTCTCCAGAGCTGCTTACCATTGCCATCCGGGCTGGATTCCAGACCATACCCGCTCAGCTGCATATAGCGGTTGCACAACTCTTGATTTTTCCTGAACCGGCGTTGATTATCAATAGCGTTAGCATCCTTGAGATTCAGCAACGGGGGAGACCATGTATCAGAATCCAGCTGTCCCTTGAACTCGCGAGCCAGCAGGTGCGAGGCAGCTTGCTCCGGGCTGTAGCCCGTACTCAGCAACTCCTGAAAGTCCTCCGTATGCGGAAGTAGTTGTACGATAGACTCCACACAGGCGCGGAAGCCCAGCAGAATGCGGTATGCATCCCGAAGTTGCGCTGGTTTCTTCTTATTGAATTTCAGAGCCTGCACCTTAGCCTTTTCAAACATCTGTGTAAAATCCGATCGCTCAACCCTGCGGAACCACAGCGGCGCATGCGTTGAGGTGCGACGGCGATTTTCGTAGCGGCTGCCATACCATTCACACAGCTCATCCATGACAATGTCCGAGTCCTCGCCCTTCATTACCCTGACGATAGCCTCACAACCCTTGCTTATAAGGGCACAGCGTTTCTTCTCATTATGCAGG
>JAGBZE010000089.1 GCA_017628435.1 Akkermansia sp. | reverse complement strand
GTGGCAGAAACCGTTCAATCTAGTTTAGCAATGCTTTCTGTCACCCGTGTTACGGGTTTCATTTGTGTTGTTATTCCAACGAGGGGTTGCGCGTGTTGCGCTGGCGCGCCCCACGCTTCACCCCATCGCTAGTAATACAGCGCCCGTGTTACGGGCTCAAAGTTCCACGCACTCCGTGCGCTTGAATAAACAACTAAAATCACAATCGAAAACTTTGGGACACATATGCGTAAATTCCGAAGCTGATAGTACGTCTGTTGTTCTGTCAGATGCCTTCATCGAGCATGCTGAACATATCCAGCTGGGCAACATCGGCTTCCTCTGCGCAGGGAAGGCCGCTTTCGCGGGCGCGTTTGCGGCGGGCAGCCTTGGGTTCACGGGCGCCGGCGCTCATTTCCAGGTGGGTGAGAATCTGCTTGGCGCGGTCGATGATGGGGGTGGGGAGCCCTGCAAGACGTGCAACCTGAATGCCGTATGATTTATCTGCCGGGCCGGGAAGAACCTTGCGGAGGAAGACGATTTCATCCTTCCATTCGCGTACTTCCACATGCCAGTTGCTTACGGCAGGGTGGGTGTGCTCCAGGTCTACCATTTCGTGGTAGTGGGTGGCAAAGAGGGTGCGGGAGCCCAGCACATCGTGCAAGTGCTCTGCTACGGCCCAGGCGATGGAGAGACCATCGAAGGTGGCGGTGCCGCGCCCGATTTCGTCCAGAATGACCAGGGACCGGTCGGTGGCATTGTTCAGGATAAGGGCGGTCTCGCTCATTTCCACCATGAAGGTGGACTGTCCGCGGGCGATATCATCGCTGGCGCCCACGCGGCAGAAAATGCGGTCCACCAGGCCGATTCGTGCAGAATCAGCCGGAACGTAGGAACCAATCTGCGCCATGAGGGTGATGAGGGCCACCTGGCGGATGTAGGTGCTCTTGCCTGCCATGTTGGGGCCGGTGAGAATGAGCACTCGCTGGGAATCGGCCTCCATCTCCGTATCATTCGGCACGAAAGAGATATCCGTCTGCACCTGCTCGATAACCGGGTGGCGGCCATTGACGATGTGCAGGTCGCGGCTCATATCCAGCGTGGGGCGGCAGTAGCGGTAGCGCTGGGCGGTTTCAGCCAGCGCCAGCAGAACGTCCACTTCGGCCAGAGCTTCGGAGGTGCACTGAATGCGGTCAATGAAGAGGGCTACCTGCTCACGCAGCTTACAGAACAAATCATATTCCAGCTGGCGGGCACGTTCATCTGCCCCCAGAATGGTACCCTCCATTTTCTTGAGCTCATCGGTCACGAAGCGTTCTGCATTGGCCAGGGTCTGCTTGCGCACATAGCGATCCTGCGGCACCTTGGAGAAATTGGCCTTGGTGACTTCGATGTAGTAGCCGAAAACATTGTTGTAACGTATTTTCAGGGAATCGATACCGGTGGCGGCGCGTTCGCGGGCCTCCAGGTCGGCCAGCCAGTCCTTGCCCTCGCGTGAGGCTGCGCGCAGCTCATCCAGCTGTTCGTTGTAGCCATCGCGAATCATGCCGCCTTCCTTGATGGTGAGGGGGGGCTCATCCACCACGGCACTGGTGAGCAGGTCTGTAAGTTCTTCGAAATTGCCCAGTCGCTCGAGAATCGGGGTGAAGAGTGGCTCATGCTGCTGCAGGGCTGCCAGGTCATCCACAATGGCAGGGAGGTGCGCCAGTGAGGTGCCCAGTGCCAGCAGGTCGCGGGCATTGCCGGCGCCCTGTGACAATCGGGATACCAGACGCTCCGTATCGCGCACTCCTTTGAATGAGTTGCGCAGCTCCGACATCAGGAAAGGCTCCTTCAGAAAACCGGCGATGAGGTTCTGGCGGCGCATCAGTTCCTCCATGCAGCAGGTGGGGTGCAGAATCCAGTCGCGCAGCTTGCGGGCGCCCATGGGGGTACTGGTTTTATCCAGCGTGCCCAGCAGGGTGTTCTTGTGGCCGCCGCGGGCCTCCACCAGATCCAGATTGCGGCGGCTGGCCGTGTCTATCATCACGGCGTTCTCCGTGGCGCGCAGGGAGAGGGTGCGCAGGTGGTCTGTCTGGCGGCGCAGCTGGTGCTTTAAGTAGTGCAGAATAGCGGTGGCGGCTCCCAGGGCAGGGCCGAGGTGGGCGCAGCCGAATCCCTCCAGCGAATGCACGCGGAAGTGTGATTTCAGGAAGGTATCTGCCAGGCCGGGCAGGAAGGTGTAGCCATCATACATCAGCGTGACGGGCAGCCCGGGAAAATCGTCCGGCTGCTCCTGGCTGATAAGAAGCTCGCGCGGGTGAATGCGGGCCACTTCCTCGCTCATGGCTTCGAAACTGGGGTAATCTGCCACGGTGAATTCACCGGTGGTGTGGTCAGCGCAGGCAAGGCCCCAAGTGTTTTTCTCGTGGAAAACGGCGGCAATGTAGTTGTGCTCGCTGGAGTCCAGCAGGCTCATGTCTGCCAGGGTGCCGGCAGAGATGATGCGGGTGATTTCTCGCGGCACCAGCTTGCCTGGAACCGGGGTGGCCATTTGTTCGGCAATGGCGATGCGCTTACCCATCTTTACCGCCTGGCCGATATAGCCCTCTGCCGCGTGGTAGGGCACGCCGCACATGGGTATCGTCTGGCGCTTGGTGAGCGTAAGCCCCAGGGCTGCAGAGCATTCCACTGCATCCTCAAAGAACATTTCATAGAAATCCCCCAGGCGGAAAAACAGCCACACATCACCCGGCAGTGACTGCTTCATACGCAGGTACTGGTCCATCATCGGGCTGAGTGCGGGCTTTTCTGCCATAACGCTCGGCATTTTATCTCACCCCCTGCCGTAATTCAAGCCTTTTGCTTGTCGTATTTCAGGATGGGTAACAGAACAGGCAGAAGTTTCTGGCGGAAACTCCTGCCTGATTGGAAAAGGATGCCGGTTATATTACTTCCAGATGAAGCTGAATCCCAGAATTCGGACAACACGCTTGCCTGCTTCTGTGCGCACAGAGCAGAGTCGCTGGAGCAGGTTTGCTCTGGTACGGCTTTTTCGCTGGAATTGCAGGGGCTTGTTGTAAATAAGCTGAATGTCAAACCACTCGTCCTTGGTGAAGATATCCTGCTGAAGGGTATTCAGGGGGAAATAATCATTCAGCATATGTGAGTATTTAAGAAGGAAGCTCTTGACCGTGTTGCGGATGCGTAATCTGTAATCTGCCCGCAAGGTGGAGAAGATACGGAATACAACATGGCTGCGTATAGAGGTCTCTTCTTCGGGAATGGCTGAGAAGACATCGGACAACAGTTGAAGTTCCTGGAATGCAGCCCATGCACCATCCTCCATTTTTCGGGAGCTGGAGTTAGGATTATCCTCCTTGTAGTGATAGAAGGCGCGGTGAGATGTTGTAATGCTTCTGGCTGCAAGCCATGTGCGGATGCAGAAGCCCAGATCCTGGAAGGCTGCCCCAGGAGTTTCAGAGAAACGAATACCCTTTTGCATAAGCCATTCACGATTGTAAATAGCACTCCATATGCTTGGGGGGCCTGCAAGGTATTCCGGAAGTTCAGCAGGAGTAAGAGTTACTTCATTCGGAGAATTTCCCAGTTTTTCAATGAGCTTGCTGTTTGACCCAGCTTCGCTGAAGTAATTGCCCTTTACGATATCAGCCTTATCCCTCTGGGCCAGGGAAGTCAGGTGGTGGTACATGCTGGGGGCAATCCAGTCATCGGGTTCAACAATGCCTATGTATGTTCCTCTGGCTGCCTGTAGCGCTGCGTTCACAGCCTTGCCGTAGCCGCCATTGGGTTGGTGGATAATCCGAAAACGAGAATCCTGACTGGCTCTAAAGTCGAGTTCCTTGCCGGAATTGTCTGTACTGCCGTCGTTAACGCAGATGAATTCAATATCCGGACATGTTTGCGCGGCAAGCGAATCCAGGCACGTTTTCAGATAATGGCCTGCGTTGTAGACAGGAACCAGAACTGAGATAAAAGGGAGATGGTTTCCTGTTCGGGTAACGGTGAGGTTTGTTGTATCGCTGAGATTGTTGCAGTTTTTTAATATGACCGGCCTCAGAATAAAGGGGAAGGCTACTACCATGAGCAGTGCCCACAGCAGTCTGCAGATGAGTCTGAGGAATTTTGCTGTTCTGGTCTTGCCGCCTTGCTTGATGATGAAGTATTGAGGAAGCATTTGCAGGTCAAGCAACATGCGTCGTGCTCCCTTGAAACAGGGACGCAGCAGCTCGGTATATGTCTTCCAGTTGCATTCTGCATAGCGAGCCCCTGCCATGGCTGTGGTAAGGGATGCCTGGTGTGTGCGGTAACACACGGTTGGCTTGGCCAGGTGGTAGATGCTGTACCCACTGGCGAGAATCTTGGAGAACAGGGGCCGATCTTCCACATTGCGGAAGAGTCTGGGGATATAGCCTATGTCCTCTAGTACTCTTTTAGCAATGAAGAAGGAGGGGGCGTTGGTCCAGAAATGCGGCTTGCGGAAGATATAGTTGATGTCCAGGGCTGCATTTTCCGGGCCACCCATGAGTAGTTTGAGTCGCTCGGGGTGTGCCAGCTGCTCATCATTCTGGAACTGGAGAAGCGAGGAATACAGGAAGAGTCGCTTCCCCGGCTCCTCCATGGCAGTGTTGTAGAAGGTGCTCAGCGCATCCGGCAGCAGCACATCATCACCGGCTATGCCCTTTATCCACTCTCCTTGTGCTGCTTTAATGCAGGCGTTGTAGTTGCCTACCACACCTTGATTTTCTTTTGGTACCAGGATTTCGGCCCGGCTGAACCGACATGCGTGCTGATCTATCCATTCCTGGCAGATGGCTACGGTGGCATCCTGTGAGCAGTCGTCGCCGATAATCAGTTCCAGGGGGCCCGGGTAGTCCTGATTCAGTACGCTTTCCAGCGTTGTGCGCACATACTCTGCAGAGTTGTAGGTGAGTACAATAACGCTGATTAATGGAAATTGATCGTTTTTCATTCGGGGTTACTGAGCAAGTTTTTTGCGGTATGTGTGCAGTCTTACCAGCAGGCGAAGCTTTTTCATCCATGGCATCTTCATGCTCAGAATGTCTGAGTGAGACAGGGAGGTCAGGCCATGCTGAAGTTGCAGCCTGACCTCGTCTGAGGGATGGTGACCGCGTAGTACCAGTTTTGCTGCGCGGAAGAGCCCGATGATGTATTGACAGAATGCCAATTTATAAGTAGTGCTGTTTTGGCCAAACTTGTCTGCTACAAGGGTTAATAATTTCTGGTCGGTTATCACTTGTTCCGTTGCACGAACCGGTGAGTGGGTAATGCTGGCAGCGTGTTGTCTGTAATAGTATTCCGCATTGCAGAAGGCAACCTTGCTGCACATGGACAGAAATTCCCGCGAGGCCAGCTCATCTGCGTTCATGTGGCAGAGATTTTTCTGCAGGTAGTTTGAAGCGGCTCGCCACATGTCTGCCTTAATCAGAATGCCGCTCATGGGGAATTGCCATTGAACAAGCGTCATGCTCACTGCCTCTTCAGCAGTACGGAGCTGCTGGTAATCAAAGCCGGGGCGTGGAAGAATAAATAATTGTCCGGTTCCGTCCTCGTTGACGCCGACGTTGGTGGAGCACACGATATCGGCTCCGGTTTCCTGCTGTCTCTGGATGAGTTTTGCCAGGAACGAAGGTTCCACCCAGTCATCTGCATCAATATTCACTAACCAGGGAGACGTGCTGAGACTTGCTGCAGTGTCTCTGGGCCATTTCGCAGAGCCGCTGTTTTGCTCCAGCTGGTGGATGCGCAGGCGCTGTTCGCTTTTGCTGCAATCCACCAGATATTCCCATGTCCCGTCAGTTGAACAATCATCAACACAAATCAGCTCCCAGTCTGCATAGTTCTGCTGCTGCAGAGATAATATAAGCTTGCCAATGTGCTGCCGCACATTGTAACAGGGGGTGATGATGCTGATTGTTGCCATTGTATTATTGGAAGGAGTTAATAGCATCCGCAACCGCCTTCATATCAGCCTCGGTCATGGTGGGGCTGATGGGAAGTGAAAGCTCTTCGTTGTGAATCTGTTCGGTGATGGGATAGCTCTGGCTGTTCCATTCCTTGTAGCATTCCTGCTTATGCGGGGGAATGGGGTAGTGAATTACGGTCTGTACGCCAGCATTGGTCAAATGCTGCTGGAGTTCATCGCGGCGGGAGCATCGTACGGGGAACAGGTGGAACACATGTGCCTGCCAATCTGGTACCTGCGGCAGCACAATGGCCGGGTTGGTGATGTTATCCAGGTAATACCGGGCTACGGTACGGCGCTTCTCGGTATCCTCATCCAGATACTTGAGTTTTACATCCAGCACTGCTGCCTGGATTTCATCCAGTCGGCTGTTTCGCCCCGTATACTTGAATACATATTTTCTTGTAGAACCGTAGTTAGCAAGCGCGCGAATGCACTCTGCCAGCTGGGCATCCTTGCAGGTGACAGCGCCGCCGTCACCCAGCGCACCCAGGTTCTTGCCAGGGTAGAATGAGTGGCCCGCCGCATCGCCGATGCTGCCGGTGCGGGCGCCACCTTGGAATCGGCATCCGTGGGCCTGGGCGTTGTCCTCCACCAGCTTCAGGTTGTACTTGGTGCAAAGTTCTCCAATCTGGTCGGTGTAGGCGCACTGCCCGTACAGATGCACAATCATGATGGCCTTGGTGCGGGGGGTAATGGCGGCTTCTACCTTGCTGCCATCCAGCTGGTAAGTGTTGAAATCCGGTTCCACCAGCACCGGGGTCAGCCCGTTTTCCGTAATTGCCAGAATGGATGCTATGTAGGTGTTGGCCGGAACAATCACCTCATCACCCGGCTGCATGAGACCCAGCTCCAGGTAGGCACGGAAAATCCAGATGAGAGCATCCAGCCCATTGGCGCAGCCGATGCAGTGCTCAACGCCGATATAGTCCGCATAGTTCTTTTCGAATCGAGCGTTTTCTTCGCCCTGCAGGTACCAGCCGCTGTCTACCACGCGCTTTACGGCTGCCTGAATTTCGTCGCCATGGGCGGCGGTTACATCTTTGAGTGAGAGAAATGGAATCATAATCAATCTAATGTGTAAGTTGTTCCGTTTTTGTCTTGTTTGTTCATGTCGAGCAGAATGCCGTCGTTGGTTACGAAGCCTTTCTGAACGGCAGGATTACCATACCACACAGTATTGGGTGGTATGTTCTTGGTGACAACGCTGCCGGCGCCGATGAGTGCATGAGCGCCGATGCTGTGTCCTGCAACTATCGTTGCATTGGCTCCAATAGAGGCACCCTTATGAATGACGGTGCGGGCAAAGCTTTCCGGATAACGCTTGGAGCGCGGTACCAGATCATTGGTAAAGGTGACGTTCGGGCCAATGAAGACATCGTCTTCTACTGTGACTCCATCCCACAGTTGTACCCCTGATTTGATAGTTACGCGGTCGCCTACCAGTACGTCGTTTTCCACTAGTACATGGGCGCACAGGTTGCAATCTGCGCCAATCCGGGCTCCCTGGAGAACCACACAAAATTGCCAGATATTGGTGCCGGGACCAATATGTCGTGTTTGAACATCTGCTAAGGGGTGTATCATATTAATCGTTGATATAGCATTGATATTCTTCGTAATTGCGAATGTAGTCCGCCTCCTCGTAACCGTGGGAAGCGAGTACCAGACAGATGGAGCCCGATGAGAATCCTTGCTCCGCTGCCCAGATGCCCGGTGGCACGTGCAGCCCGTAGAATGGACGGTTGAGCAGCACTGTGCGTTTGTTTCTGCCGTCATCCAGCACTACCTCGAAGGAGCCGCTGGCCGCCACAATGAACTGATGACATTCCTTGTGCGCATGGGCTCCGCGGGCTTCGCCGCCGGGGATATCGTAGCTGTAGAATACACGCTTGATATCGAAAGGCACGTTCACGTTGCCGTGAATGGGAGTAATATTGCCGGCGGGATTTTCAATGCGCGGTAATTCGATAATGGAGCAGTCGTATACGGTTGGCTTCTTCATTTTTCCTCCTTTCTGAAGGAATCAAAATCGCGGATGTAGTTCTCTGGTGAATAAGGTTCTGAGGCTAGCACGAGCGCCAGAGAGTTGGTTGCAAAGTTCTCCAGTTCCCGCCACCAGCCGTGGGGTACGTAGATGCCATAGTAGGAGCGGTTCATATGCCACACGCGGCGCTCTCCTTCTGCATTGGTGAGTACCACATCAAAACTACCTGAAAGAGCCACGATGAACTCGTCATTACTGCGGAATGCGTGTCCGCCTCGTTTTTCACCTCCAGGTACGTCGTATACCCAGTATGTGCGCTCAATTTTGAAGGGAATATGTGCGAATTCCTCGATGACGGAGAGGTTCCCCCGCTTATCCAGGATTTTCGGCAGGTCAATGATGTGCGGATCTTTTGAACGTTGATAACTCATATCAGTTCTTGTAAAATTTCTTCAGTACGGAATGCCAAATCTTACTGAGGCATACTGCAGCTGGCAATTCCTCAGAATCTGGGTGCAGGCGCATGCCCCACCCAGTGAAAAATACAGGTCGTATTTGTACTGATCTGGCATTAATTTAAGAGTACTATCTGTCCTTGTACATTTCCTGGTAATATTTTTCGTATTCGCCGGAGGTGATATTGTCCATCCATTCCTGGTTTTCCAGATACCAGCGCACGGTCAGCTCGATGCCCTCCTCAAACTGCAGGGACGGTTCCCAGCCAAGTTCGTTCTTCAGTTTGGTGGAATCAATGGCATAGCGCAGGTCATGCCCGGCGCGGTCGGTTACGTAGGTGATGAGCTTTTCGCTTGTTCCCTCGGGGTTTCCCAGAAGCCTGTCCACGGTTCTGATGACCACCTTGACAATGTCAATGTTCTTCCACTCGTTGAATCCGCCGATGTTGTAGGTGTCGCCAATCTTGCCCTGGTGGAAGATGATATCAATGGCGCGAGCGTGGTCCACCACGTAGAGCCAGTCGCGCACGTTTTCGCCCTTGCCGTAGACAGGGAGTGGCTTGCCCTGACGAATGTTGTTGATAAAGAGGGGAATAAGTTTCTCGGGGAATTGGTAGGGCCCGTAGTTGTTGGAGCAGTTGGTCACCACAGTGGGCATGCCGTAGGTGTCATGGTAGGCTCGCACAAAGTGGTCGCTGCTGGCTTTGGAGGCGCTGTAGGGGCTGTGCGGATTGTACTTGGTGGTCTCCAGGAAGAATTCGCTGCCGTAGGGGGCATCTCCCTCGGGGTTGTCGAGCTCCAGTGCGCCGTACACCTCATCGGTGGAGATGTGGTAGAAACGCTTGCCATCCCAGTTGCCATTCCAGTACTGGCGGGCTGCCTGCAGCAGGCTCAGGGTGCCCATTACGTTGGTGCGGGCAAAGGTGAAGGGGTCTTTGATGGAGCGGTCCACGTGGCTTTCGGCAGCCAGGTGAAGGACTCCGTCGATATCATACTCCTGCATCAAGGCGCACATTTTCTCAAAGTCGCAGATGTCTGCCTTGATGAAGGTGTAATTGGGCTTGTCTTCAATATCCTTGAGGTTTGCCAGGTTGCCGGCGTAGGTGAGGGCATCCAGATTGATGATGCGGTATTCCGGGTATTTGTTGACAAAGAGACGAACAACATGGGAGCCGATGAAGCCGGCGCCTCCAGTGATGAGAATGTTTTTCATGGAGATTGGTAGGGAGACTTATTTAAGCAGGGCCAGGAGGCGCTGACCGTAGGAATTCTTCTGCATTGGGGTTGCTACCTCGCGCAGCTTTTCTGCGCTCAACCAGCCATTGCGGTAGGCAATAGCTTCCAGACAGGCGATAACAAAGCCCTGGCGTTTCTGTAGAACCTCTACAAAGGTAGAGGCTTCGGAAAGAGAATCATGCGTACCCGTGTCCAGCCAGGCGTGGCCGTGTCCCAGAGTCTGCACCTTCAGGCGTTTCTGCTGCAGGTAGTGCTGGTTCACGCTGGTGATTTCCAGTTCGCCGCGGGGGGAAGGCTTAATCTGGGCGGCAATGTTCACCACATCGTTCGGGTAGAAATACAGACCGACCACGGCGTAATTTGATTTCGGGTTAGCGGGTTTTTCCTCGATGGAGAGGCAGTTTCCCTCAGCGTCAAATTCGGCTACACCATAGCGCTCCGGATCTTGTACTTGGTAACCGAACACGGTGGCGTGGCGGTCTTGCTCTGCGGTGCGTACGGCCCGCTTGAGCATGGAAATCAAACCGCTACCGTGGAAAATGTTGTCTCCCAGCACCAGACAGACATCGTCATCTCCAATGAATTCGCGCCCGATGATGAACGCCTGCGCCAGACCGTCCGGGCTGGGCTGTACAGCGTAGGAAAAGTGCACGCCGTAATCGCTGCCATCTCCCAGCAGACGTTGGAATCCGGGCATGTCCTCTGGCGTGGAGATAATGAGAATATCCTGAATTCCGGCGAGCATGAGTACCGAAATCGGGTAATAGACCATGGGCTTATCGAAGACGGGCAGTAACTGCTTACTGACGCCTTTGGTGATGGGGTAAAGACGGGTGCCTGAGCCGCCTGCGAGTACAATGCCTTTCATGAGAGAATTTGGTTGCGCGCTGTATAATATCTTCTAACTGATGAAAGCTGAAAAGTCAAGGAAAATCGGAATGCAAAAAGGCCTGCAAGCATTGCTTGGCTCTTCTGCAATAATTGTGGAATGAGCCCCGCAAGGAAGAAAAGGAAACGGAGAAAAGTATTAGTAAAGAGCAGAAAAACATTGAGCATGGAGGAGAAAACTCCTACCATGCCCAGTGTTGTGTTCTTGAAGTACTT
>JAGBZE010000088.1 GCA_017628435.1 Akkermansia sp. | reverse complement strand
CGCGGTAGAAATTCGCGGGCGGCTGGGGACCCTTTATCGCAAGACCCTTTCTCCGCACGCGCTAGCTTTGAAAAACAAGTTGGAAATCATACTTCAACATGAGCGTGTAGTGGTGGTTCGCAAGCGGGTGAATGCTTTTTATCACACCCCCGCTGGCAAGTTGAACAAGGTAAAGGCCTCCGCTACCGCCGCAGCTGCCTGCCTGCTTATTGTTTGTGCAGTATCTCCGTCATCTGATTCTTCAGCCTCTGATTCATTGTTGACTGATTCGTCTCAAGCGGGGACAGCGGAATCGTATGAGCCGTTGATGGAAAATGTACGAAAGCAAGCATCTAGCGGTAAATCGATTTCTGTGGATGAGGCTATAAATCTACTGAGGAGATATGAGGTAATAGACCGTTTTGCTGCTGTCGAGATTAAGGAAAACCTGTTTAACGACAGGCTGCACTTTGACGACAGTTATAGCGATATAAGCAAGGAAATAATGTACCATTATCGCCTTTACCGTGATGGACGGGAGAAATTAAGCGATTATAACTACCTGGGAGCCATTCTTATGCTGCATGGTAAGAAGCCATCTCGAATGCTGCCGCTGGAGTGCATAATGGCGTTCATTAAAAATGGAGCCGGGCTGGAGAAGCTGAATGGGGCCAATCAGTCTCCCTTGTATCTGGCCATTGCCCAAGGAAACCGCCCTGTGGCGCTTGCTCTGATAGCAGCCGGTGCACAAGTCAATAAGCAGGTTCCTGGTTACAGCACACTTCTGCACCTGGCTGCGGAGCATGGGCAGGTGCAGATGGTCAAGGCCTTGCTCTCCGCCGGAGCTCAGGTCAATGCGGCATGCCCCAAATACAAAGCTACTCCGCTGCTTCTAGCTGCAGAAAAAGGGCATACCGAGGTGATGCGTGTGCTGCTGGCGGCTGGGGCTGAGACCCGGGTTGCGCGAGTGGCTCGGGATTTTACTACGAAAGACGGTCAGACTCCCTTGCACGCTGCAGCAGAGAGAGGTAATGAGGAAGCGGTCAAGATGCTGCTGGCGGCTGGGGCTGATTCCAATGCCAAGCGCGCTGACGGAGCCACCCCTGTTCAAGTAGCCTGCGACAACGGCCATCATGGAGCTCTTTGCTTAATGTTGGCAGCAGATGGTAAAGCCGAAGGAATCAATATGGGGGTGGTTGTCACGAAGAGCGAGGAGGCGGTTCGTGCCTTGCTTGCCAAAGGCGCCGACCCGAATCAGGGTAACCCTCTATACCACGCTGCCAAGGAAAACAAGGTTGAAATTGCGCGCATGCTGCTGGAGGCCGGTGCCGATCCCACTCGCGGAGAGGGGGAGGATCAGACAACCGCGATGACCATCGCTATATACCGCGGACATCGGGAAATCGTGAGCATGATTAGAGCTACTGGTCGCGATAAGAGTGATGGTGCGATAAGGGCTGCTGTGAAGGAAAACGATACTGAATCCGTAGTGGCACTACTCGCTGCCGGTGCCAATCCTAATATTAAATGTATCTGGAGTAACGCGTGGCATCCTCTTGTGATTGTTGCGGTGTATGAGGGCAATGTTGATATAGCAAAAGCCTTGCTTGAAGCTGGGGCTGACCCGACGCAGAGTGATGGTCGTATCGATTACGGAGTTGGGGAAAAAACGCCCTTATACATAGCCATCGATAGAGATAACACCAATCTGGCGCTCATGATGATAAACTCAGATGTCCCATTACAGATTTCAGAAGAGAAATCAGATTATCATCTTGAGGCTGTAGAACTGGAAATAGCCATCAAGAAGGGAAATTCAGAGGTGGCTGGGGCTATTATCAAGAAACTTGTGCAGCGTAATATTACGCTGGAGAAAGGCTATGGCCCCATTATGGCTGCAATGTTTGAGCAGAAAAAAATGGAGCTGATTAAGGCGTATCTGGAGGCCGGAGCTTCGCCGGATGTATTGGTCGGCAGAAATACAAGTGCGCTGACATATGCCGTTGAAACCAAGAATACGGAAGTCGCCAGACTGTTAATCAGCCATGGGGCTAAACCCAATGGAATGGTTGAGCCCTCATGCGATACGCCCTTGCATATGGCTGCTAAGGGGGGGCAGTCTGAAATAGTCAAGCTGTTGTTGGAAAGCGGAGCTGATGCAAACGCCGCTCAAGAGTCGGGAGGTACTCCCTTGCTCTACGCAGCCGAGGCGGGACATCAGGAGATTGTAAAGCTGCTGCTTGATGCCGGGGCTAACGTAAATGCCACCTACACTCTCACAAAAGCAACCCCACTGCACAAGGCTGCATTAGCGGGGCATAACGAAGTGGTACGGCTCTTACTGGCTGGTGGGGCTGATGTCCGGGCTATCTGTAAGACGAGTGATTCATATGATGGCTGCACCCCTCTGCACGTAGCAGCAGAGTTGGGCAATGATGAGATGGTGAAGCAATTGCTGACTGCTGGTGCTGACCCCAATGCTAAGCGAAAGGACGGTGCGACTCCCGTGCAGGTAGCCTGCAACAATGCACATATGGCCTCCGTTCAGTCATTGCTTGCCGCCAAAGGTAAGGCCAAGGGCATTAATCTGGAAAAGATCGCTACCGAAGATGCCAATCTCACACGCTTGCTCATTGAAAATGGCGCTGATGTGCACCAGGGGAATCCGCTGTTTACTGCAACCAAGGCAGGCAAGGCCGATATTGTGCAGATTTTGCTGGATGCAGGGGCAAGTCCTGCCAGAAGCGTCGAGGTCGCCATTGGCAGACGGATAACGCCTCTCTATAAGGCTATTGAGGATAAGCATACCGATATTGCCCTTATGTTGATAAAGGCTGGTTCTCCTGTGAAGAATAAAGACCATATGGGGCGCTTTGTCAGTCCGGAATTGGAGATGGCTATGCGTCAGGGTAATGTTGAACTGTTTGTGGCCCTCATCAATGCCAAGGCTCATTGTGACTCTGCCATAGGCAGCTACAGAGAACCCTTCCTGCACTACATGGTACGCACCCAGAAGCCTGAGCTTATCAAGGCGTATCTTGATACCGGTGTGTCCGTCAATGGTGTCGATGAGAGAAAGATGCCGGCTATTGTGTATGCCCTCAATGATGCCAAGGCAGAGGTTGTCAAACTTTTGCTTGATGCCGGAGCCGATCCTAATTTCAGGATGGAATCAGATGAATTGCTCTCTCGCACACCCAACGTACATTCGAAGATTCGCGATCTTTATGCGCACAAGGAAAAACGTTCTTTGCTCCACTTGGCCGCTTTCGTCGGAAATGTAGAGTGCGTCCAGGCACTTCTTGCTGCAGGTGCAGATCCATGTTATGCCGCTCAGGAGAAGAAGGGAAAGAACCAGTTCGTAAGCATTTATCCTCACGATGATGCCGATCTGTATGATGTGAAGGAAATTCTGGAGGCGGCCTATAAGAGTAAAGCTAAAAAATAAACCGCCGGCATGGACTCGCATCTGTAATGTTGTAGCCCTTATTCTTGCCAAAAGGGGGACGGTCGTGTTACACTAAGGAAGCCCTCCCAAGAGAATGTTTTTTTGGGTAATCAAATACTTACAACCAATTAAAAGGAAATGAATGAAGATGAAACGCAGGGGGTAGATGCTGATGCGCCTGAAGTTCAGGGCGAAAACACGCAGAATACCCCGGCAAAGAAAGGCTTCTGGGCCTCGGTTAATGAGAGAATAAATCTGCTCATCGTTGGGGTCCTGAAAATCAGGAAGGGGTATGAAAAGGAACCGGTGGGTGATTCTGAAGATAGCCGCCCCACGTACCAGTACACCTATTCTCACCATGGCGGAAAGTTTGCCGGTTGTGAGGGGGCTCTCTCCTGGACTGAGTTGTGGAATGGGGAAACGACTCCCGGCAAATGGGTGAAATCCGCATTTGTTTCGTTTCTTAAATTGCTCTTCGGGCTGGTGTGCGGTGCATTTCTGCTTTTCCTTGTGCTGGAGATAGTGCTCTTTCTGGTGACGGGTTCCTTTGAGGGTGATTATTACGATTACAGATTGTTTCATAACATTTTCGCTTGCATCATAACTTTGCTTGACATCCCTTGTCAGCTTGTTCTTTGGTCTCCCGTGATTCTGTGGCTGTACCGGAGAAAGGTATGGAAAGGCATGAGCGTTTGCGCACGCCGCGCTCATGCTTATGGTGATAGTTTCCTCTGGGGGGTTTGCCTTACGCCTTTGAAGATGCTGCTGATTCCTGTACTGGTGGGGCTGCTGTGCATGTGGTGTGGCGATGAAGCATGTGTTGTTCTTCGTTTAGCTCTGCTCCTGGGTGGTATTTATGGTATCATATATGCCCTCAGGAATGTGTACCGCTGGATGTTTGTGGATGAAACTCAGTCGGTTTGCAAGTTTGGCTCCAGTATGGTGCAGTGCGAGAGTGCCGGGCAGAATTCGCGTACGGCACCGGCCAATTGCCCGTACAAGTATACTTTCTCTCATAGCGGCGGTATTTTCTCCTCCTTTGAGGGTGTGGCCACAAGAGATGAATTCTGGCATGGTAACCGGAAGAGAATGAAGTCCATGGGCGTTCTTTTTGCGATTGCCATTGCGTTGGGAGCTGGAGCTGGAGCCCTAGATGTAGATGATTGGGTTATATACACTATGTACGCCGTTGCTGGTGTGTTCCTTGCTTATGCATTCTATAAAGACCCCGGGGCACTCTGGAATGGATTAGCATTAGCGGTTCGCAGAACGCATGCCTTTGGTAAAAGTTATCTCTGGACATTCTTCCTTACTCCTCTGAAAATCACCCTCGTTCCGACAGCTGTCTTTGCGTTGATTGGTATGGTTTTCGGTGCTGGCGCGGGTGCGGGGATGGGTGCCCTTGCGGGCCTGGTGGTGGGCGGGTTTATTGGCGTCATCTATTCAAATGTGTACCTGTTTAAGATTATGTTCGGGAAGGCTCCCATTGATCTTCAGCCTGCTGCCGAAATGAGCGGCCAGCCGGATTCTGAAACGCCGGCTGAGGAAGCCCCGGCTCTCCCGGAAAATAATGAGCAGGAAGAAGCCTGAATAGTCAGCATCCGCTCAAAGTTATAAGAAAAACGCCTCGTTCGCTGGAACGGGGCGTTTTTTTAGGTACGACCGACGCGATATGCGCACTGCGGTGAAAGTCCGCGCGGAGCCGCGATGATGCGGAATCACAAACCTGAAGAACAACTGCGGGGAGGTAACATTCGTACTTTCGCAAACTCCAATTTTAACGCTAAAACCAGAAAGCTGGAAAAATTTGGTTGCAAATTGAGCAGAATAGGCTAAAGTATACTCAAACCTATCTAACTGATATGAAATTCTCTACCATTCTCATGACGTTGGGGGCTCTGGCCGGCTGCGCCTGGGCTCTGCCGCAGGCTGCCAATGTGGAAGCCGCTCTGCCGATTGCCCAGAAAGAAGGGCGCGATATTATGCTGGAGTTCACGGGCAAGGAATGGTGCCCGCCCTGCATTCACCTGCGCACCAAGATTATGGAGACGCCCGAGTTTGAAAAGGCTGTGGGCGATAAGTATGTGCTGGTGGAGGTGATTTTCCCGCGTCTGCCCTCTGCCGTGGCAGCTATTCCGGCGGAGCAGCGCAATGCGAATGAGAAGCTGCTGGTGCACCACCGCATCGAAACTGGTCTGCCCACCGTACTGCTGCTGGATGAAAAGGGCCTTCCGTATGCTCAGGTGGCCGGTGCCCGCCGCACCACGGCAGATTATCTGAAAGCGCTGGAAGCCGCCGCTGCTGTGCGCACTACCCGCGATGCTGCTTTCGCCCGTGCTGCAGACCTGCAGGGCATGGAGCGTGCCACTGCCCTGGCAGAGGGTCTGAATGCCATCCCCGAGAACTGCCGCGATAAATACGTGGACATTGTGAACGAAATCAATGCCCTGGACCCGCAGAACACCCTGGGCTATGCTCGCGTGCTGACTCGTTTCGATAATTACCGCAAGCAGGATGCTGCGCTGAAGGTTATTTTTGACCATCTGCGGAATAACCGCCAGCCGGAAGCCATGCAGGGTAATATTGATATGCTCCTCAAGTATCTGGAGACTCCGGAGCTGGAGCCTGAGCTGGCCCAGATGGCCTGGCGTGCCCTGGGCGATACCTACGTGTTCCAGCGCCGCTACAAGGATGTGTACACGGCCTACAAGAAGGCTTACGAGGCTGCCCCGGATTCCCGCCTGGCTCCGCGTCTTAAAACTGCTGTGGAGCATTATGAGAAGAACATCCTGCCCGCTGTGGAGCGCGGCGAGCTCTGATAGAAAAATATTGGCGGTTAATAAATTCCCGTCAATCAGCGCTCATACCGCTGGCCTTCAGCACTTCCCAGCCCCCCTCCAGCACATGGATGGGGGCCTCTATTATGCCCAGTTCGCGCAGCTCAGCGGCAATTTCCTCGGCTGCGGTGCATTCACCCGTGCAGAAGACCACAATGCATTCCTGGCGCTCTGCAGCCTCCAGAAGGCGGCCTATAGCGGCATCAATCAGCTGCTGCAGCTCCGGCCCCTTGCGGATGGGGAACATGCGGTTATCGGGCAGCATGAGGTGGTTCAGCTCAAAATCTGACTGGCTGCGGGCATCCACCCACACCACGCGGTTCTTGTAGCGCGTGGAAATCGTCTCCAGGCAGATACGCCCCTCCGGCAGTTTTTCCTGCACGCAGGCAGGAATGCGCCCCGGCTCAAAGATAAACTTATCTGCCCACCCCAGCACAATAGCCAGAATAAGCATCATAATACCGAGCCGTATCGCCTGTGTGAATGTATCCTTCATCTCCGGAGAAATAAAAAAGCTCACAACGTGGTGCTGTGAGCTTTTTAGTAGGGCTACAGGGACTCGAACCCCGAATAGCGGTGCCAGAAACCGATGTGTTGCCAATTACACCATAGCCCTGTGTTCTTGGAACGGCGGGAGTATATACCTTTTGCCCCCATCCGTCAAGCGAAATCCGTAAAAAATCGCCGAATAAGCAAAATTTTATCGCTGTTTCTGCACCCAAACGAGCAGGAGGGCGATATCTGCCGGGGTGATGCCGGGAATGCGGGCGGCCTGGCCGATGGTGCCGGGGCGCACGCGGGCCAGTCGCTGGCGGGCCTCGGTCTTCATGGCCGGAATGGCGGCGTAGTCGATATCGGCGGGTATTTTCTTGTCCTCCTGGCGCTGGAGCCGGGCAGCGGCGGTGCGCATGCGGCTGATGTGGCCGGAGTAGGCAATCTCCGTGGCGATAGGGTCCCAGAGTTCATCCGTGTACTGGGAGCGGAGGGGCTCCGGGAGCTCGTGCCAGTCGTTGCCGGGGCGGCGGAGCCAGAGCTCCAGCGAAACGCCGTCCACACGCTGCTGGTGGGCGCGGGCAATACCCTGATCGATAGCCTCCTGACGCTCTGCCGCGGCGCGGCCCTGGTCCTCGCTCACCAGGCCCAGCCTTGCAGCCAGGGGAGTAAGGCGCAGGTCGGCGTTGTCCTGGCGGAGCAGCAGACGCATTTCTGCGCGGCTGGTGAACATGCGGTAGGGTTCATCGGTGCCGCGGGTCACGAGGTCATCTATCATGACACCGAGGTAGGCTTCATCGCGGCGCAGGATGAGCGGCTCTTCCCCGCGCAGGGCCAGCATGGCATTAGCCCCCGCCAGCAGCCCCTGGCCGGCGGCTTCCTCATAGCCGCTGGTGCCGTTGATCTGGCCGGCGAAATAGAGACCACGCACGCGCTTGGTCTCCAGGGTGGGCTGCAGTTCAGTGGGCGGCACAAAATCATACTCCACGGCATAGCCGGGGCGGATGAGCTGCGCTTTTTCCAACCCGGGAATGCTGTGCACGATATCCAGCTGCACAAAGAAGGGCAGCGAGCTGGAGAGGCCGTTCAGGTAGAATTCATCCGTGCTGCGGCCTTCGGGTTCAATGAAAATCTGGTGGCGGTCCTTATCGGCAAAGCGCACCACCTTATCCTCAATGCTGGGGCAGTAGCGCGGGCCGGTGCCCTCAATCACACCGCCGAACAGCGGGCTGTGCTCCAGGTTGCGGCGGATGATATCGTGCGTGCCTTCGTGGGTGTAGGTAATGGCGCAGGGAAGCTGCTGCAGCTCAAAGTCTGCATCAGCAAAATAGTTGAGGGTACAGTGCGGCTCTGTTTCGCGGCTGAGGCGCTGCCGGCTGCTGAAGCTGAAGAGCGGCGGCGGGGTATCGCCCGGCTGCAACTGCAGGGAGTCAAAATCTATGCTGCTGCCCAGAATACGCGGGGAGGTGCCGGTCTTGAAACGCTGCAGCGGGAAGCCCAGTTTCTCCAGGCTGGCGGAGATGCCGCTGGGGGCTCCACCCAGGCGGCCGCCGGGCAGGTGATCCATGCCCACATGCAGCAGACCGCGCATGAAAGTGCCGCTGCACAGCACCACGGCGCGGGCGGCAAAGCGCTGGCCCCAGGTGGTGGTGACACCAGCCACGCGGCCATCCTGCACCACGATTTCATCCACATCTCCCTGGAAGAGCTGCAGGCCCGGCGTAGTCTCCAGCACCCACTTCATGCGGGCGCGGTAGGCGCTCTTGTCGCACTGGGCGCGGGGGGCGCGCACGCTGGGACCCTTGGAGGCATTCAGCATGCGGAACTGAATGGCTGTGGCATCGGTATTGAGCCCCATGGCACCGCCCAAGGCGTCAATCTCACGCACCATGTGGCCCTTGGCCAGACCGCCGATGGCGGGGTTGCAGCTCATCTGGCCCACGGTGTCCAAATCATGCGTGAGCATGGCCACGGTGCCGCCCAGGCGGGTGGCAGCCAGGGCTGCCTCTATACCGGCGTGACCACCGCCAATCACCAGCACATCAAAAACTGTGGGAATCAGGTAGCTCATGCCGAGGTGAGCGTGACGATGAGTTTATGCAGAATATCGCGGGCATCCAGCCCGCTGGAAACCAGTGCTTTGTCTGCCGCGGCGCAGGCCTGCAGATCGCGGCGGGCCTTGCGCAGGCTCAGCTTGCCCACGGTGCGGGCAGCATTGAACAGGCCGTAAGTGTTCGGTGTGCCGTCCTTCTTGAGGGGGAGCAGCTTCCTGCCCTCGGCGGGCAGGCGGTTCAGGGCGGCATCAAAGGCGCGGTAGTTGCCGGTATCCGGCTGGTAGGTATCAATCAGCAGGCGGGCACAGAAGCGCTGGCGCACCGTGGGTACGATGGCCGCACGCATGATGGACACGCCCTGCTCGCCGTGCTCCAGCTGCTCATTTACCAGGTGCACCGCCAGGCGGGAGTTGTTGTTCTCAATAGCGCGGGAAATTTCAAACACCACGCCGTTGCGGGAGACCGCCACCATCAGCTCCACATCCTCCGCTGTCACCTGTCGGCGCTCCGGGCCCAGGTACACATCCAGCTTGGCCAGCTCATTGGAAATCTGGCGCGTGCTCTCGTTCACGCGGTGGATGAATAAATCCAGCGCTGCGTTGTCGAAAGTAATGCCCAGCGGCTTGGCCATGCGCAGGGTGAGGGCTGAAAGCTCGCCCTCCCAACCGGGTTTGGTGATGTCAATCTTGGAGAATTCCTTAACCTCCGCCGCCGAGCCCAGCTTCTTGAAGAACGAGCGGCGCTTGTCCATCTCGCTGGCGGAGAGCACGAAGAAGGTTTCCTCCGGCAGGTTGGTGAGGGTTTCCACCAGTTCATCCAGCGCGGCCTGTACCGCCTCGCTGCGGGCACCCTGCGGGGTATCGCCCATGAAATTGGCCCCCTTCAGCCAGATGACCTTCCGGCCGCCGAACATGTTCATGGTCTGCAGGCCGGAAATCACGCGACCCACGATTTCCACGGCTTCATCCACCGTGGCGGCAGAGCCGTCGATGGTTTCGTTACCCCAGCCATCGCTGCCTTCCTCCAGCCGCGCATAGGCGGCAGCAGAAGCAGAAGCAGCGGCACCTTCATCGCTGCCGAAAAAGACATAACTGGAGTGTTGTGCGGGCACGTGCCCATTAGACCAGAAAACGCCTGCTAAGTCAACCCGATTCCACCCACATGAAGCCCAAAGAGCACGTGACCCAAAGATTGCTGCACCAAATTGCAGTTCAGCAAACGCAGAACTCTGCAATCACTGGCGGATTTTGAGTTTCTCCACGTATTTGGCAATCATGTCAACCTCGATATCAACGATGCTGCCGGGGGAGTAGCAGTGCATAATGGTGCGTTCCCAGGTGTGGGGAGTAATCCAGAATTCGAGCTCATCCGGGCCGGTGATGTTGGCCACGGTGAGGGAAACGCCATCAATGGCGATGCTGCCCTTGTCGATAACGTAGCGCATGTATTCCTGCGGTATGCGGATGCGCACCATGTGATCCTGCCCCACGGGTGTGATGGAGCTGACCTTGCCGGTGGTATCGACATGCCCCATGACGAAGTGCCCGCCAAAGCGGCCATTGCCGCCCATGGCGCGCTCCAGGTTGCAGAAGGAGCCCACCTGGAGCTCTCCCAGGCTGGTCACACGCATGGTCTGAGTGAGGAGGTCAAACTCCACCCGATTGCCTTCAATTTTATCGACGGTAAGGCAGCAGCCATTCACCGCCACTGAATCCCCCAATGCCAGTTCTGCCGCAAAGGGGATTTCCACCGCATAGCGCGCGCCCGAAGCCACAGGGGTGCGCTCCAGCACCTTGCCGGTGCATTCCACGAGTCCAGTGAACATAAGTTTTTAGTTACCGAAGTAGATGAAGTTATACAGGCAGAAGATGATGAAGGTGGGAAGCGCGGCCCAGAGGAAGAGCTGCAGAGCGCTGATGCCATCCTTGAAATATTTGCCCAGAATAGCCTGACCCGCCGGGTTGGGGGCATTGGAAATCACGGTAAGACCACCACCGGTCACAGCGCCGGCTACGATGGCAT
>JAGBZE010000087.1 GCA_017628435.1 Akkermansia sp. | reverse complement strand
GTGGTCATAGCCAGCCAGTGGTTTGCCCAGGGAAAGAGCTTCCAGCAGAGTGCGGTCATGGCAGGCAGGAACTTTTGCCAGAGAAAGCGCAACGTCGCAAATGCTTAATATGTTGCGTAAATCCGGGCGATGACCGAGCCAGGTGACCTGCTTGTCTATACCCCGGCGGCGGAAAAGCTGTTTCAGTTTATCGATGTATCTGCGGTTGGCTCTGGCAACATCTCCAGCAATGTAGACATGTACGGGCACCTTGAGTTCGTTTGTCCTGGTCAGGATGGCAGGTAAATCCTCCAGACCGTGCAGGGGGGTGATGGCGCCGGCCAGACAGACGGAAAGCGTTCCGTTCTCTTTTCCGTGAGTTCTTTCCCATTGCTCCACCCAGTCAGCCTCAGGCTGGTAGGCCGGGAAACAGAGCTCTTCATTCACACCGTAGGGAATCACCCAGATATTCTTCTCTGCGTCCAGGTCAGCACGCTGGGTGAGTTCATCGCGCAGGTGCTTGGATATGGCCACCGGGGCATCGCAATGCTCCAGACTCGCCGCCCAGCCGGGGTGTTTGGGATATGTGGTGTATATACCGATGAGGGCCGGGCGTTCGTCCTCGGACAGGGTGCGGCAGGCGGTCCAGGCCAGGTTGATTGCCGGTGTTGTATAGGCCAGAATGACATCTGCCTGCGTGCTGCGGATGATACGTTTGAGCCGCTTGAGTTCACTGAAATAGGTGAACACGGCAATGTTGTGTGAGCTGTGGTGCTGCACCGATGCCGCCGTGATACGCCCCACCAGTTCATTCGGCGGGGAAATAACCGTGTTCCTGTATCCCACGGCCTGTAAACCGCACGCAAGGTCTGCCGCCAGCTGGTTGACTCCCCCTGGGCGTAAACGCGGGCTGATATGCAGAATGTTCATGGTTGCTGCGGAGTATTTCTGGCAGAGTTCGCGGTAGACCTGCAGGTGCGCCTCAATCATATCCTCGCGGCGGTAGGGTGCCGGTACGGGAGTGTGAGGAACTGGCATCTTGCTGTACCATTTTTCCAGACGCTCAGCCATAGCCTGTGCATCCCCCGAGGGTACCATGCCATCCGGCAGGAATTGCTCCAGCTGCTCTCCGACTCCGCCGTGCTCGTAGCCGGCAACCGGGCGGCCCAGTGCCAGCGCTTCCAGTGTGGTCTTGCCGAAAGATTCCGGCTGGAGGGTGAGGGACAAGGTGACATCGCACACGCAGAGAATATCTGCCAGGTCCCGCCTGTGGCCGGTCCAGGTAACGCAATCGGCCACGCCTTCTTTCTCGAATCCTGCCTGAACTTCGCTCCGATATGCTTCCTTGCCTTTCTTCGTCTCGCCTACTATAACCGCATGCGCCGGAATGCCGCGCTCGCGGAGGTGCCGGAGTATGGGGCCGAGGTGAGGGGCTCCTTTGAGGCGCGTGATGCGCCCCGGCAGGCAGAGGGTGAACTTGCCGGCCAGTTCAGGATAGTCCGAATACCACTTCTGTTTCCAGTCATCCGTGGGCGAATACAGCGGGTGGAATCGCGAGGAATCCACGGAATTGGGAATGACGGTGATATCTTCCTCCCGGGTTTGAGGATAATTTTCCAGAATGTGTTCCCGCATGCAGCGGGAAACGGCTATAACCCGGTTGCCCTTGGCCATGATGGCGGAATAGGCATTCACAGAGTGGAAGCCGTGGAATGAGGAAACAATGACCGGGCGCTCTGCCTTCGGGAGTCTGCGGCATGCCAGATGCCCCACCCATGCCGGAACGCGGGAATGCAGGTGCAGCACATCTGGCTTTTCTTCCCGGATGAGTCTGGCGGTTTTCCCGACCTGCAGGAGGGTCCACAGGCTTTTCTTGCCAATGGGGCGGGTGATGTGCCGGGCTCCACAGGCTTCAATGGCTGGCACCATGCTGCCACCCGCAGAGACAACAACATTCTCCACCCCCGCGCGGCAGAGGCCTTCGCAGAGTTCCAGAACAACTTGTTCTACTCCCCCGGAACTGAGGGAGGGCAGCAGGTGCATTATCTTCATGGGCGCAGTTTGGGGAATTGCTCCAGAATATAGGCGGCAGCGCGGGCTGCTTCATTCATGACCCTTCCCGTGTGAGGGATTGTGTTGGTCTTGGCCCATTCGGTGAAGGGGCAGACGCTGCCATCGGCTATGAGCATGTTCAGACCGCGTGCAATGCGGGAGGCATCGGGCTTGTGCGGGCCTTCCTTTGCGGGCATTTCAATGATGCCGACAGGTGCGCCGCTGGAAAGTGCTTCGTACACCATGCTCACGCTGTCCTGGGTTACCCATACTTCCTTGGCCTTGGATAGATTCTCAGCAACCCAGTTCGGGCCTGTTTCTTCCACCGGCACTACGCGGATATTCGGGCATGCGGCGCTGACATCATGCACAAAGTCGGTCGGCGTGCGGCGGGAGGTGGTGAGAACGATGGGTGTGGTGGTCAATCTGGCAATGGAGGATAACTGGTTGAGTACCAGTTCGGCATCCCAGTTGTAGCTCTTGCTGGGGCCGCCTATGAGAATCAGGGTCTGCGTCTTTTCTACATCCGGAGTCGGGCGGATGCCGTTGATGGCTCCATTCGTCGGGAATATCTGACCGTTGGCTTCAAAACCATCGGGCAGGTCATGGCGGGGCGTGATGCAGAGGTCGAACAGTCCGCTGGGAAGACTGGGACGCATGCATACCATGCAGAGGCAGCGCAGGTGCCGGGCAAGGCTGAGTGCTGCCAGGTGCGTGCTGTGGCCTGCGCAGAGAATCAGATCCGGCCGCGGGTGAGTCAGCTCCTTGCCTTTGTAGAAAAGCTTGGCAAACCACCCCATGCCGGTGATGTCGATTTCATAGCATGCGTGCTCGCCGCCCGGGGCTAGTTGCGAAGCCTGTTCAATCAAGGCACTGGCAAGCCCACGGGTCTGAGAGAGGTGGCCTTTCTTGCCGTCGCTAATAATGTAAATAATCATGGCATTATTGAAGAGGGAGAGTTACACTGCCGAGAAGAGACTGACCCAGCAGCGGCGTGTTGAGCGTGCCGCATGGCAGGGTATCGGGGCT
>JAGBZE010000086.1 GCA_017628435.1 Akkermansia sp. | reverse complement strand
TTCTGTCGAAAAATGGTTCACATCTGCCCCGGCTTCAATCATGCGGCGGGCTGTTTCTACATCGTTATTGCTAACGGCCTTATGAAACGACTGTTGTATATCCAGGGACATATCATTTGAAAAACGCAATCCTGCTACGAACATTCTGATTGTAACAGGCTCCGTTATACACGTCAATATAATACGCGAGAGCGGTGTATGTGTTACACGGTGTGTCAGATTATGTGTTACCCTGCCACCACAGCGGCAGGGGGAGCCATATAGCTAAATGCACTGTGAGTGGGGTATAACCTCCACTGTGTGCTATCGGTAGAAAAATTGCTCGGGGACAGAGGATATAGCATTCTTTTTACTTGCTTCGTACCCGGGCTGGTGATAGATTGAGACAGTGCTTGGCTCTGATATCGCAGGGGCGAAGCCGTTTTACCAATTGTCATTGTATTCATTATGAAAAAAACTCTTTTCATGCATCTTTTGCTGAGCTCCATGTTCACAGGCTACGCCGCTGAGCCTACCTGGGACATGGACACCTCTGAAGGTTCTCTCTCCTATTCCACAACCCTGCAGGGTACTTATACATACGACAGCCTGGGTGATGCCAACATCAAGAATGACGAGAGTTTCTCCATGACCATGAAGGCAATCTGCATCGAAAATCCTTATGTGCATTCGAATACTTCTCAGTCAGTCTTTGCTTCCAAGGGGGATTTCGAGGGGGATATTTACAATCTCACGATTGCAGGCGATAACCAGTTGCGTTTGTTTGTTGATGATTGCGGGAATAGCACCCGTTATGACGATCCCTCTGATTATTTCTTACATGTCTACGTCAATGGTGAGACATATGGATATTACAGATATGTTAAAAACTGGACCAAGAAATTGAATATAACGAATTTCACTTTCTTTAATGCAGATCGTCATAATGAAGATAATCCGTACATCATTGGTATTACCTTTACATACGTCAATGCAAAGGATTCCGGTGACGGCGTGGCCTATTTTACCTTAGCTTCGACGGAAGATAGCGCTATTGTGTTTGATGAGTACACGGAAACAGATATCAAGCACACATTTAATTTTTCGGATTTGACGAACGAGACAACGTATACCGCGGTGCCTGACTCTCAGCAACTCCAAATGACCGTTATCAAGGCTATGCCTGAAGCCACCACAATGAGTGGCTCCGGAGCGGGAGCCACCCTTCTCAATGATGCCTATGTGAGACTGAATCCCCAGCTCATCACCAAGGACAGCGCACTTGCCAAAGTGCTCGTAGCACAAGCAATGGGTTCCATTAAGCCTGAAACGCTGGCGGCCGTGGCTGGTGCTTCCACTCCAGTGCTGGGGCAGGCGCTCAGTGGCGATACGGAACGCCAGCTGCGCGCCATCCGCAACCGCAGCGTGAGTGGGCCCACCGGCAATGATTGCGTAGCTCTGGATAACAAGAGCGGGCTTGCTTCAACCCCGGCTCCCGCTCATTTCTTTGCCTGGGTGAATGCAGAGGGTAACCGCGCTGAGCAGAACAATGATGGCCTTGAGGCTGGTTACTCTCTGAACAGCTGGGGTGCCACCCTCGGCGCAGGAATGCAGGTGACCGGTAACTTCTCCCTCGGCTTGGCGCTTACTGCTATGAAAGGCGAACTGAAGAGTGATGGCCCCGACAGACTCGACGGCGATATGGACACCACTTACCTGAGCGCCTTTGCTCGTTACAACAGTGGCAAATGGAGTCATGCCCTTGTGGGCACCATGGGTGCTATGGATGTCGATTATGACCGCAGCGTGAGCCACGCTTACGGCAGCTACACCGCACAGGGGGATACGGAGGGCTCAGCATACGGTTTCATGTACGAGGTAAGCCGCGATTATTTCCTGAGCAGCCGGAGCGTCCTCAGCCCGGTGTTCAATGTTTCTTATCGTCATGCCGAAGTTGATTCCTACGGCAAAAAAGGCAGCAACGCTGCTCTGACGGTGGATGAGCAGAGTCTCGATACAGTAACGCTGGGGCTTGGTGCCCGCTATGCCGCGCTAGTGGGGCAGCAGACCCTTAACCGCGCCTGCTCTTTCGAGGCCCGAGCCCTTGCCAAGTATGATTTGGGGGACCGCCTGTCCGCTACCGATGTAGGTCTGTCCTGCTTTGCTTCCCGCACCCGTGTGCGTGTGGAAAGTGCTGAGCTCGCTGCTTTCGGGGTGGAACTGGGGGCAGGCATCGCTGTGCCTGTGGGCCCCGGCAGCGTATTTGCTGATGGTGCCGTAGAGTTGCGTTCAGACTACACCAACTTCAACGCCGCCGTAGGCTACAAGATTCAGTTCTAATTTCCCCGGCCTGCATAGATTTCCATCCGTTGCCTCACACCGAGGCAACGGATGATTGTTTGCGCGTCAGGCATGACACGTAACTGGGGTGAGAGTCCCCAATTCCCGACCCTAGAGAGTGAAAACCAAAGCGGGAATTGCTGACAGCAACATATCAGGCAGTACGTGCAGGATACAGCGGCATAGATGATTCTACCGGTTCTGTGATAGCTTGGGCAAAAACACTGTGAAGGTGTTACATCTTCTACAGTG
>JAGBZE010000085.1 GCA_017628435.1 Akkermansia sp. | reverse complement strand
TGCACTCCCTTTGCCAAGAAACAGGACTTCCCCTCTGCGCCTCAGGGTATGTGCATGCTGGATCATTTCCTGCCCACCATCTACACCCACCTGGTGCAGACTGGTAAACTGAGCTGGGCAGAACTGGTTCAAGCCTGCTGCGTGAACCCGTGCTCCATTGCCTGCCCGGATGTCACGAATCCCGAAGAGGTGGATGGTATGCCCCTACTCCTCTTTGATCCCTCCACCCGCATCACCGTGAGTGAGGGAAATCTGCCTTGCGGTACGCTCAACACACCGCTTCTCGGGCAGGAACTCTGCGGCAGCGTAACTCTCCCCCTTCAGTAAAGACATGATTATCTACATCATCAGCGATGGAAAAAAAGGCCACCTTTCCCAGACCCGGGGACTGGCCAGCGCCCTCATCGAACAAGCTCAGGAGCGTGCACCTGAACGTGAACATGCTTGTTTCGAGGTAGACATCACCGGGCTGAGCTGGTTCGGGAAACTTTTCTACAAAGGAAAAGAACTTCCGCACCCGCGTCCGGATCTGATTCTTTGCGCCGGCCACGGCACACATCTGGCCGCGCTGAGTCTGGCACGTCACCTGCGTTGTCTGTGCATGGTCTGCATGCGCCCCAGCCTGCCGACCAGCATGTTTGATTTGTGCATTACGCCTCGCCATGACCTGCCCGATGGTTTTGAAGCCAACGGTACCATCCTGCCGACAAATGGAGCCATCAATGGCATTCGTCCCCAACCGGATACACCCAAAACCCAGACTCTTATTCTGATTGGCGGGCCGAGCAAGAGCTACAACTGGGATGCCGAACTGGTACTGAACCAACTTTCCTCCATTGCCCGACTCACTACCACGCCGATTGTCCTTACAACATCTCGCCGCACTCCGGCTGATTTTGTGCAGGATGTTACCATGGCATGCCCGAACATCCGAGTCATCCCTGTGGATGAAACCGGCCCGGACTGGGTATCTGAAAATCTGGCCAAAGCCACGGAAGTGTGGGTCACGCAGGATAGTGTAAGCATGGTGTACGAAGCGCTGTCCAGCGGAGCTCCCGTAGGCATCATCGAAATGCCGGCCAAGGAAGGTCCGCACAAACCTGATGCATCGCGCATAGCGCGTGGACTCAACATGCTCATTGCCGATGGCAGCGTGTGCCGCTTTACGGAGTGGGCCAAGACCAACACCATTCCGAAAACAGGTATGGTGATGAACGAGGCAGCACGCGCAGCCAGTTACATTCTGGAACATTTCCCCAAACTTTTGCCATGAAAATAATGCACCTGCTGCCATCCCTCAGTTCCGGTGGGGTGGAACAAGTTGTTCTGGAGCTCTGCGAAGGCCTTTGCGCTGCAGGGCTTGAGAATATTGTCGTATCTGCTGGAGGCAGCATGGTGCCGGCCATTGAGGCCTGCGGTGCCCGGCATATTACCCGCCCTATAGGTAAGAAGAGCCTGCTTACCTTGCTTCAGGTGGCCAAAACCGCAAAGCTCATCCGCGAGGAAAAGCCGGATGTACTTCACCTGCATTCTCGCGTGCCCGCCTGGGTAGGTCAGTTGGCCTGCAAAATCCTTCCGGCAAAAGAACGCCCAGTCATTGTATCATCGTTCCACGGTTTCCATTCGGTGAATGCTTATTCTGGCATTATGGCTAAGGGAGACCGCGTCATTGCCGTATCCCGCTGCATGCGCCAGCACATTCTGGATAATTATCCCACCACGCCGGATGAAAAAATAGTTGTCATTCCCAACTCTGTGGATGACAATATTTTCTGCCCGGACTACACCCCCAGCCCGGAGTGGCTGAATACGTGGTATACGGATTACCCGGAACTGAAGGGTAAATTCACCCTCTGTCTGCCGGGGCGCATCACCCGTCTGAAGGGAGCTCCTCACCTCGGGCCTATCCTTAAGCAGCTTCGGGGCAAGGGGATTCCGGCTCATGCCGTCATTGTGGGCGAAACCAAGAAAGGCAAGGAGGCATACCGCGATGAAGTCCAAGCCGGATTTGCAGCCGAGGGTGTTGCAGATTATGTCACATGGACAGGCCACCGCCGAGACCTGGTGAATGTGCTCTGCGCATGTGATGTCACCCTATCGCTGACGCTGCAGCCGGAATCCTTCGGGAAGACCACGCTCGAAGCCCTTTCCCTGGGACGCCCCGTAGCGGGATATGAACACGGCGGTGTGGGTGAACAGCTGGAGCAGTTCCTGCCGGCTGGCATGATACCTACCGGCGACACAAGCGCTATGGCTAATCTGTTGGAGAAATGGTATGCAGAACGCCCTGTTCCCCGGACTCCGGTACCTGCGCCTTACCGTCGGGCTGATATGATAAAGGCGCACATCGATTTGTATCAGGAGCTGTGCCGCTAAACTTATTCTCATGAACCTGCTTCATATCAGTCCGCGCCTGCGCCCGGGAAGCGTAAACGCCCTGGCTGCGGATCTGGCGTGTGGTCTGCAACAGTCGGGCTTCCGGAATACAGTCATTTCGCCACCCAATGAATTAGTGGGCCGCATGGCAGCAGCAAGTGTACAGCACCACAGCTCGCGAAATATCGCCCTTTTTACCTATCTCAACGAATTCCGACGTGTTCGCCGGCTTGTAGAAAGCACTCACGCGGATATCATTCTGGCTTATACCACACCAGCAGCAAATCTGGCATGGCGTGCCTGCTACAACATGCCGGAAGAAGAAAGACCCCGCATTATCGGCATTCACACCACCTATCCTCAGCATCCCGGCTGGGCATCCAGCCTGGATCGCTGCGATGCTCTGGTGGCTGTTTCCCGCCACCTTCGCAACGAACTTACCCGCCGCGCCCGGCTGGATGCCGAACGCAATATCTGGGTCATTCCTTACGGTGTAAACGACGAAGTGTGCCATCCTGGCTACCGTCCCTCTGCAGCATGGCTGGAGCAATGGCTGCGCCAATACAAAGAAGATGCAGAAAATACGCTTTCTGTCTGTGTGCCGGGAGCCATCACGCCGCGCCATGGTCTGAATGATCTGGCTCCTATTCTGAACCGGCTCAAAGCCGCCCAGGTCCCCGTGCATGTCTACATCGCCGGAGACACCGCCCAGGCTGATCAGCATTACCTTGCTAAACTCAAAAAATTATTCAAAAGCAGCGGGGTGGACAAACAGATTACATGGCTGGGGCATCGCCCCGATCTGCGTGATGTTATCTGCATCTGTGATGTAGTACTTTCCCTTGCCAAAGAGCCTCCCTCACACAACCGGGTGGTACAGGAAGCGCTGGCGTTGAACCGCCCCGTTGCAGGCTATGACCATGGAGTGACAGGGGAACTGCTGGATGCCTTTCTGCCGGAAGGCCGTGTAGCCCCTGGCGATATTGCGGGCATTGCAGACAGGCTGGAGCAATGGCACGCTTATCGCCCCTACATTAACGAAAAAATACCTTACCCCTACCGGCTGGGAGATACTATCCGTAGCATAGCAGAGCTTTGCAGCTCACTTACCCAGGGCCGACGCAGCTGATACCGACATTGACAAATAACGCAAAATTGTGTAAGCTCTGCCGCGCATTGAATTTTATCTGATGATTAGTTTCACGAACCTTTCACGCTACACCGACATCGGCTCCAACTGCTATCTGCTTGATATGGACGGTGTGCGCATTGTCCTGGATTCCGGCATGCATCCGAAGAAGGATGGAGCCGAAGCCACTCCGGAGTTTTCTCTCATCGGTGCTGCCGACCCTGATACTATCTTCGTAACCCATTCTCACCTGGACCACATCGGCACCCTGCCCGTGCTGCAGGACAAGTACCCCGCTGCCGAGGTGAACATGACAGCAGCCACCTGCGAAGTCGGCCTGGCCATGCTGCACAACTCAGTCAATGTAATGACCGCCAAGCGCACCCAGGACGGCATTATTGAGTACCCCTTCTACACACACATGGAGCTCGACCATGTGGCCCGCTGCTGGATGCCGCGCCCCTATGGCACGCCATTCCGCATTGGCCGCAACGGCCGCGTGCTTGCCACTCTGCATGATGCCGGCCACATTCTGGGTAGCTGCGGTGTGGAGCTGGAGAGCGAAAGTGGTACCACGGTGCTGTATACAGGCGACGTACAGTTTGACAACCAGACGCTTATTGCCGGTGCCGATTTCCCGCAGAGCGGCATTGATATCCTCATCATGGAAAGCACCCACGGCTGCACCGAACGCTCTGCCGACTACACAAGAGCCAGTGAAATGCGCCGGTTTGCCGACACGATTCGCGAAGTGCTCGAAAACGGCGGTGCCGTGCTTATTCCGGTCTTTGCCTTGGGCAAGAGTCAATGTCTTCTCACTGAAATCGGTCGTTTCAAGGAACAGGGACTTATCCCCGATGTGCCAGTCTATTTCGGTGGACTCAGTTCCAAGATTACAGCCGTTTACGATAAACTGGCAGACAGCACCCCGCGTCTGAAGCCTGGGTTCCGCATCAAGGAACACGTGGAAACGCATGGATTGCCGCGCCAGGGTAAGGCTCCCATTGTTGCATCCCCCGGAAATATCTACCTGGTTTCCAGCGGCATGATGAGCGAACACACAGTCTCCCATATTCTGGCAGAACAGATTATCACCCACCCGAATGATGCCATTCTCTTTGTGGGCTACAGCGACCCGGAAACCCCGGCAGGCAAAATTAAGGCCACGCAACATGGTGAACTGGTCAAGCTCCGCGAAAAAGGCGGCCAGGCTTATCCGCTGAAGTGCCGCGTGGAGTGCTTCGATTTCTCTGGCCATGCCACACGCAGCGCCCTTATTAATTACGCCTGCAAGCTCAACCCGAAGAAGATTCTGCTGGTTCATGGCGACCCGCCTGCGGTGGAGTCTATGGGCAATGAACTGAAGGAGCTCATGCCGGGCACAGAAATTATCATTCCTGAACCCGGCAAGACCATTCGCCTGAGCTGAGGTTTCGCGCGTCTTACTTTCCGTGGTGGTCTACCTCCTGGGTGATTGACAGAAGTTGGAAATCGTGGTGTCCGCTGTATCGAATACACAGGGACTGCCCGACCCCGGCATCCGGCATCTGAGCAAGCCGTAGAGCTCCCGTATACGGGTAACTGACGCCTGAATAGTAATCGGGCATGAGGCGTTCCCATGCATCATTAGCCGTGCTACGGAATTCAAAATCGGGGTCGCTCGACAGCAGCCTCAATTTGAATCGGCTGAACTGCCGAACCGAATTGATGCTGAGGTTACTTTCCAGCGGCATGGTACGTACATTGCCTACAATTGGTATGCCTACCCTGTAACGACGACCTGCTTGCACACTAGGTAACGCCCGTAGACCGGCTGCCGTTCCATAGCAGCGCACAGTGTCATCATTCTCCGTATCAACCACGCGCAACTCGGTACCAGCGAGATGGTAGGCACATTTCAGCTCCATGTTTCGCTCTGATACCACCTCCTGCACACTATCCAGGTGAGGCGAATCACTGCACATACGCTCCAGCACAAGAGTTCCGCTGCTCTCTACCTGCAAAGCAAACCACATTTCATCATCTTTTCCTGAGGTGCTCTGCAGCGCGGTCATAGCCAGCACCTTGCGTCCGCCCATTTCGACCCGCTGCCAGGCTGTTACCTGCTGTTCCATATTGATAGTAAGCACAGCAAGAGAATAGTCATTCATCAGCACCCAGATATTGAAGTTAGCCCCGCGCTGCACACACCACTCCTTTACCCCGCTGGCAAACAAGTGCTCGGCAAGCATGCTTATATCTGTGGTGGAAAAGCCATCGGCTTCCAGTCGATAAGCAATCTCACGGATGCGACGTCCGCCGCGCTGCACAAATATCACTGTATTTTCTACTGCCCTGGCCGGCATGCCCTCACTACCCACGGAAGATTGTCTGCGCAAGGAAACAGATGTCGGAGTTATGGCATTGCCGGAGCCGGAGAACAGCCCCCACTCACTATCAGCGGTTCCAATAAGCAGTTGCCTGGTAGCGCATATCCAGCAAATGCGGCTCTGGTCACTACCCATGACACTCAGATGCATGGCATCATCATCATTGCTACCTACACGGAAATTCTGAAAATCATCCACAGCACTAGCCAGAAGTGTAGTAGGCAGTCCGGGCATCCCCCCCAGCCACATGCGACCCTGGAACATTGCGGAAAACGCAGGATACCCATTCCGACTGCCAATTGCACCAAAGCTCCACATATGGGTGCTGAAGCTGACTGGCAGCCCCAGGAAGGTCTGCAGCACGCGGGCTCGGGCATGTGTTGCATCCGTCACAGAAGTTATTTTGAGACAATACTCACGGGTTCCCCCCAGAATCTTAAATTGAACCATAGCCCCCAGGTTTTTTGCATCAGAACAGCAACGGCATACAAGAACCATGCGACAAGGCCGTTCCTCAGAGCCGGATATTGCCCAGTTCTGTCGCGTTTCGTAATCAGACTGGGAGAAACTCCTGATGCAGGTCCAATTCCAGAGATAGAAATCCGGTTCATCATCCGGCGTATCATAACTACGCCATAACTCCCAATGCCCGTTCCAGGTACCATTAGTACTCAACTCCCAATCGCGCTGTACTTCGTACGGCTCGTACCGGGAGGTCAGGCGCATCAGACCAGCCTGAAAAAAATGAGGATAATCGCTTAACTTCTGGCTACCATTATAATCTGCTACAGAATAGTTCCGGATGCAACGATAGAAATAATGAAGGTTGGAGGCAGTGTCCGTCTGGTACCAGATGGTATCCTTACTGACATTCGTTTTACTAATATCAGGAGCCTCTTTTGCCTGAGTTTCGGCCGTTTCATTAGCAAAGAGCAGAGTGCCTGGTATTGAGACATCGGCCAGCAGCAACTCGGCACTTTCCATACTCTTGTCAAATTGATAATCTCCTCCCTCAATCGTAAGATTAGTATACAACCCGCCCCGCTCAAAAATCACAGAAAGCAGCCCCGTCTGCCGGGAATACACCTCTCTTGCAGCTGGATTAAAGTCCGACTGAACACAACGCCAGGAGGTGTCGCCATACCTGTACAGCACCACAGGGGGATGCGTTGGGCAACACACATACACAGCATCATTCACCTGATTAAAATGCAAAGTAGCCAGCTGCGCAGCAGAAATCCATGGTGTCGTGAGCACATAGGTGCTGCCATCTGAGTGTGTCAGAAGAACGCCATCCTTGTAGACATGCATGCCTCCAGGATAAAACTCCAGTAGCAACGCATCATTCTCTGCATAGCAGAACGGGAACAAACGCACATGCGCAGAATCTATAAGGCCGACATATTCCGTACCGGGACGCAGTTGAATTCCACCATATGGCAGAATCCGGAAATTGCAGATTTCAGCGGCTCCCCGCTGGTATGCCTGCAAATCAAATCGGGTGGAAAGCCACGGCGTGAGCTCACCGGCGGTAAATCCTGAAATAATGGGAACTTCCTGCATAGAAACCCGGTGTACCACAGATGGGATACACCGGGCAATAACTTTCAACAGGTAGGAACAGCGTTCCACCCGCTATAAAAAACAGGCTTACAGACCGAGGTCAACAAGGATGGCAGCAGCACTGCGCACGCACTCCTGACAGGGCACACGATTACATCCCTTGATTTCACAGCATGTGGAGGCCCCATTTGCAGCGGAGAAAGCCGCCAGAATAGCAGCGGCCTTTTCAGGAGCAACCTGCATGGCTCCGTACAATGCACCGCAGGTGCCCTCAGGCGCTCGACCTCCTCCACAGGAGGCCATGGGCTCCACAAGATCCTCACGACCAAATGCTGCGCAAACCGTCTGGGCGCAGTTGTACATATACGGTTTCTGGCGAAAGGTTGCCAGCGCTTGTTCAACTCGTTTCATATGATTAAATACTACCACAGAGGGAATGAAGATGTCAAGGTTTCCAGAGTTCACCGCAAGCATCTGTAGGCATGCGCCAATCCCCGCGGGGAGAAAGAGCAATGGTTCCCACCTTTGGACCATCCGGCATACAGCTACGCTTGAACTGCTGCTGGAAGAATCGGCGCAGGAAGATTTCCAGGGTTCGTCCAATAAGCTGCTCAGAGAACTCGCCGGCAAATGCGACCTGAGCCAGAACTCTCAGCTTGGTAGGCTCTGCACCATACTTGATAAAATGATACAGGAAGAAATCATGCAAGTCATATGGCCCCAGGATATCCTCCGTCTTCTGCTCCATGCTGCCATCCTCAGCAGGAGGAAGAAGCTCAGGACTTACCGGTGTATCGATCACATCCTGAATAGTCTCGGCCAGGTCTTTTTCACAATGAGCGGCCTCATGCGCCAGCAGACAACGGATGAGAGTCTTGGGTACGGAACAGTTAACAGCATACATGCTCATGTGGTCACCATTATAGGTGGACCAGCCCAGCGCAATTTCAGACAAATCGCCGGTACCAACCACCATGCCCCCCGTCTTGTTGGCAAGGTTCATGAGAAGGCTGGTACGCTGGCGGGCCTGCACATTTTCGTATGTGCTTGTACGCAGAGATGGGTCAAAATCCAAATCCTGGAACTGAAGCAGGCAGGATTCCTTAATGTTCACCTCCTTAAAGGTCACACCCAGCAGTTTCATCATAGCCACAGCATTGCTGTGTGTGCGACCTGTGGTACCGAAACCCGGCATAGTCACCGCCAGAATCGAACTGTTCGGCATCCCTAGCATACGACAGGCACGCACACTCACCATCAACGCCAGAGTACTGTCCAGGCCTCCGGAAATACCAATCACCAGAGTCTTTGCATGAGTATGCTCAATGCGCTTGGCCAGAGCGGATGCCTGAATATTGAGAATTTCCTCACAGCGGGCTGTGCATTCATGAGGCTCCGGCACAAAGGGTCGCGACGGCAACCAGGCATATGCCAGATCACAACGGGCGTCGAACTTAGCCAGCATGATACGACGAGCGGGGGCTGCATTCAGAGCAACGCGGCAATCATTGTAAGAACTCTCGCTGCTTCGGGCCACAGCCAGACGCTGCAAATCAATGTCAGCGTAGATAATACCGGTCTCACGGGAGAACAGCTTATTCTCAGCAGCAATACGACCATTATCCGCAATGATAGCCTGACCACCATACACAGCATCCTGGGTACTTTCACCAACTCCGGCAGAGGCATAAACATAGGCAGACAGGCAGCGGGAGCTCTGCTGCTGCACCATCGTGCGGGTATACTGAGCGCCGCATGCAAGTGCCATGGATGCAGCAGGATTAAAGATAACCCGGGCACCCTGCAGAGCCAGTGTGCTGCTGGGAGGAATGAGCCCCTGCAGGTCATCACCAATTTCGATACCAAAAACAAAATCAGCACCATCACTGAAAATCAAGTCCGTACCGATAGGAACGATACCGAAACCTGGCAAGTTCACCTCACTAACACGCAAATCCGAAGCCGGACGGAACTGGCGCTGCTCATAATGAGAACGATTATTCGGCAAAATACTCTTGGGCACCAGGCCAAGCACATGCCCCCCCTGCACCACCGCAGCCACACTATAGATACCACCCTCCACCTCCAGCGGAAGCGAGAGAATAGCCGGAATACTGAGGCGTGCCGTATCGGCTGCAAACTGAGTAAGAGCACGAAGTGCAGCCTGATGAAGATGCGGAATGAAGAACAAATCGCCACAGCTGGCCCCCGTAAGACAGAGTTCCGGGAAAAGAACAGCATGGGCACCATTGGCGGCAGCCTCCTTCATGGCTCTCACCATTTCTTCCCTGTTATAAGCGACATCTGCCACTCGCACCCTGGGGGTAGCCGCAGCCAAACGGTAATATCCGTACGTACTCATATCAATCTGACGATATTCTGCCAGAATATCCTCGAATGTCAATCTCCTATTCCGACGTTGAAAAAGAAGAAAATGAAATTTTGAACAATTCCTGGTATTCCGTATCTTATATTAAACTTGACCATGTGTCACAAATGTGGCAAAATGCCCCGTCCTCGTCTCTCATTCCTCATGAAATATACCATTTCAGCACTTTCCCGGAAATCCGGGCTATCCATTCACACCCTCCGCTTCTATGAAAAAGAGGGATTGCTTCGCTACGTTGAACGCACTGATTCCGGCCGCCGAGTATATGGAGAAGCCAGTATGGGCTGCCTGCTGGGTGTACTTTGCATGAAGCAGGCAGGTATGACCCTCCCACAGATTAAGGCATTCATGGATATTACGATTGAGGGAGTGGAAACCCTGCCCCAGCGTCTGGAAATGATGATGAGTGCCCGTAATCAGCTCAGCAAGCTCAAGGAAGCTGTTGATCGTGGTCTACAGCTTGCAGATTTCTTCATCAATGGATGCCAGAAGGCTATGGAGGCACTCAAGAACGGTACAGACCCGGTTGAGGCCTTCCCCTACATCACCCGCGACGGCATCATCGATTTCCCCTTCCTCCAGACTGAGGATGGCCGACTGGAACCGGATACTCCGCCGGAGAACATCAAGCCCAGGCGTGCCAGCCGCCCGCACAAGACAAACAAGTAAAACCTCGAAACATGAGAAAACTCGCATTATGGGCACCTATCGGTGGTGCACTCTGCCTCATCGCCGCAGCTTTCTTCATCGGCCGTAGTTCCCGCCGAGACATGAAGGAGATTTACTCCACGATTGATCATTACGACAAACTGGGGCGCAGCTGATAAATCTTCTTACAAGCTTTCAGCGCATTGCTTCCATGACAGAAGCAATGCGTTTTTTATCTTTTAATAGAGGTGCAACCATGCACGATTAGTGAAAGGAATTATCTCATCCTCTCTGCTTCTGCGGACCTTGCTCCCCCAGGCAGCATCCGCCAGCAAGGCCCGCCCGACTGACACCAGGTCAAACTCAGCAGCTCGCATGCGACGAACCAGCGAGTGAATCTGAACTCCGGGCAGTCCGACAGCGCCCTCTGTGATAGTAGGGCGGCCAGAAATGAGCCGCGTCCAACCCGCCAGATTCAGAGAAGTTCCACCAAATGCAGGCAGGGAAGCCTGCCTGTCTGCACAGCAGAACATATCACCCCCGGCATTGACTAATTGCCCCAGCAGAACTTCCAGTTCAGCCGAGGAGGCAACAAGAGGAGCATGACCGAACATCGGGGAGAATTGAGAAAAGCGAAACAGTATGGGTATATGACGCCCTACTGCCCTCCTGACTGCGTGAATCACAAGACAGGCAAAACGAGCTCGGCCCACAATATCCCCGCCAAATTCATCGTGGCGTTGATTCGTCTCCGGACGCATGAATTGCTCAATTAAATGTGCATCAGCCCCGTTGACCACCACTGCATCAAAGCCCAGAATTCGAGCTGCGGCAGAAGACCAGCCAAAGGCTTGTGCAACGGATTCTATTCGAGACAAACTCATAGTCTCACCCTGTCCGGAGCCGGGAATAATTGCCTTTCCACTGGGTCCTATCGGTGCAATACTGCCATTTACCAGGCGCAGCATACCGGCATGGGTCAAAAGCGGAGCAATCCGGCAGGGCGTTGTATGAACCTCACGGCAGATATGCTTCCACGCCCGCAATGCAGCACCTCCATAGAAGACAGACATGCCGGCATCTGCGGAGGCTGCAGCATCCGGTACTGCTACCGGTTCTGTAACAATCAATCCCATGGACTCGACCGCACGACGATGATAATAGCGAAGCATTTCAGCCGTTGGTACACCATCCTGAGCAAAAAATCGCTGCACAGGAGCCATAACCAACCTGGTTGGCAGGCTCAGTTTCCGATGGCTGAATGGAGT
>JAGBZE010000084.1 GCA_017628435.1 Akkermansia sp. | reverse complement strand
TTTTTTCAGACATAATAAAAATTTCTATGTGCTGTGTATAAATACTACGTTTTTTTGTTCACATCAAGCATATATTGAGCATTCAGCGCATATGCTGACACAAGATATTATAAAAAAACATCCTATCAACAAAAAAACATAGTCAAACAGCAAAAAAGAGAAGAGCTCCTTGCGATACCTCGCAGGGAGCTCTTCCTATACGCACGAATGGACTCGAACCATCACGATGTTACTCACTAGAACCTGAAACTAGCGCGTCTACCAATTCCGCCACGTGCGCATTTATTGGTGCGCCGCGAGTTTAGCACAGATTTTTACCCCATGCAAGCAAATTCCGTAAAAAAATAAAAAAAAGTTTAATTCTTCCCCCAAAAAGCGAAGCAAAGCCGCTTGCACTGGAGCATCCAGCGTGGTATAATACGCACACATGGAGCCCGATAGCACAGCCATACGCCCCACCCGACGCAGCATGCGCGGCACACCGCGCAGAAAGTCGCTGCGTCCCGAGGGCACCCAACCCAATGTGCCGGACCATGAGATTCTGCGCAAAATCGGCACCGGAGCCTATGGCGAAGTGTGGCTGGCGCGTTCCGTAACCGGAGCCTACCGCGCCGTAAAGGTTGTGTGGCGTGAGGACTTTGCCGATGAGCAGGTCTTCATCCGTGAGTTCGACGGCGTGCTGACCTATGAGCCCATCGCCCGCGGCATACCGGGTCTGGTGCATATTCTGCACATCGGGCAGTATGGAGGGGCCTTCCCCCACTATTTCTATGTAATGGAGCTGGCGGATGATGCCTACACCGGCTCCCACACAGACCCGGATGCCTATATTCCACGCACCCTGTTCAGCGATATGCAGCTATACGGCAACCGCCCTATGCCGCTGGACTATGTGCTGGAAGTAGGCTGTCAGCTTTCGCGCGCTCTGGCCGGGCTGCATGCCCAGGAACTGACCCACCGGGATGTCAAACCAACCAACGTCATCTTCATCAACGGGCGAGTCAAGCTGGCAGATGCCGGCCTTGTGGCGCACAGCAACCAGCGCAGCCTGGTGGGCACAGAAGGCTACATTCCCCCGGAGGGTCCCGGAACCCCGCGCGCAGATGTCTATGCACTGGCCAAGGTGCTGTACGAAATGGCTACAGGCATGGATCGGCTGAACTTCCCTTCCCTGCCGACGGAGCTTCCCGAGGGCGCCTCCCACCGCCGATGGGTTGAGTTCAACAACATCATCTGCTCCGCAGCCTCTCCCCAGGTACACCATGACACCATTGTCAACGCCAAACAACTGGCAGAAAAGCTGGAGCGTCTGCGGGACGATGCAGCCATCCGCCGCAAGAGGCAGCGTTCCCTGCAGCGCAAACTGATTCGCGGCGGCATCTGCACACTCATACTGGGAGCCCTCTGCGGCACCGTCTGCCTGTTTCTGCCGCAGGACATGCCGCATCGCATCAGCAACGCTATCGAGGCCCTGAAGACAAGCGAACCTCAAGCGCCGCCCACACCCCCCGCCCCGGAACCCAGGACGGAGCCACCCCCTGCCCCCATCCCCCAGCACGGCCAGTACTTTGTAGGCAGCGTGCCGGCAGGTGCCTCCATTTATACAGAGGACGGCGTCTACCTGGAGGAAACCCCCTACGGCCCCATAACGGAAGAAACAGGAAAGCACATCGCCTTTGTGCTGAGAAAGGAAGGCTATGCAGATTCTCATGTGAGTGGCATTATACCACCGGGAGACCTGCTTACCCTGGGTGGAGAATTACGCCCCTATTGCCCGCCGCGCACAGGTGACCCCTGGACCGATGCGCAGGGAACCCGGTATCGCCCGGCCGGCGGAGTACACGAGGCCACCACCCCGGTATCCGTGGCGCAATTCCGGGAATTCCTGCAGGCAGAACCCCAGGCAGCAAGCAAATTCTCCGCGCAGGAGGCCGATGGCCAACTGCTCACCTCTCAGGAGGCCATCAGCGCCTTCACTCTCTGGCTCACCCGGCAGTGCGAGAAAGCCGGCACCATCGGGCGCGATCACTCTCTCATCGCCCGCCCGGAGTCCGGCACAGCGGCCGGCCCGGATCTGTGCGGTTACCGGCTCTGCACCGTACTGGTGCAGAAAACCCCGGTCAGCATCTACACCAATCCCTCTGGAGCCAGCGTCATGCTCAACGGCATGCCGCTGGGTATCACCCCCATGCAGTCCATCAGCATTCCGCTGGCTCCTTATTACCTGGAGGTGCGCCTGCCGGGCTACTCTACCGTACGCCGAAGCGGACTTTCGCCCAAAGATCTTGTGCTGAACCTGCACCTGCAGCCGAATCATTCGGTAAATTTCGGTGCAGAGTGGATTAACAGCATGGGCCTCCGCTTCCTGCCCCTGCGCACGAATCTGCTGGTCGGCGCCACCGAAGTGCGCGTAGCCGATTTCCGGCGCTACTGCCAGGAGACCGGAGCAAACGAACCAGAGTCCGTCAACTTCGAACAGAACGAACACCACCCAGTGGTCAATGTATCGCGCACAGAGGCAGAGACCTTTGCCTCCTGGCTCACCCGGCAGGAACGCAACAACGGGCTCATTGAGGAGACTGATACCTACCGCTTGCCCACAGACGAGGAATGGAGCTACATGGTAGGCTGCAAGGACAGCAACGGCCAGAACCCCTATGAACGTCAGCGCGTGCGCGCCACGGCCGGAGCCGAATACCCCTGGGGGCAGAAATGGCCACCGGCTCGCAACACCGGCAACTTTGCAGATGCAAGCGCCATCCCCGGCGTGCGGGCAGACCACGTGATTCCTCAATACCACGATGACTTTGCCTGCACGGCCCCAGTGGGCTCTTTCACCCCCAATGCCATGGGGCTGCATGACCTTGCCGGCAATGTTCAGGAATGGGTCAGCGGAGACTATGGCGGCCCGCAGAACTTCCATTTCCGCAACTACGGGGTCACCCGCGGCGGCGACTACACCTCCTTCCGCCCCGGGCAGCTCAGCTCCCACCGCCGCACTCCGCACCCGGCAGATTCACACCGCCCCACCATAGGGTTCCGTCTCATCCTGGAGCGCAACGCGCAGAAGCAATAAGCGCGCAAGCCTCAGCGCACCACGCTGCCGGGCTCAGTCCATGTGCCGGGCTGCAACACACGCCCCGGTAGAATAACGCACTTACAGCCAATGCGGCAGTGCTCACCCACCAGGCAGCCCAGTTTGATACGGCCTGTAGGCTGCAGCTCGCCCTGCCACGGCATGCGTATTTCACCGGCATCATGCCGGAAATTGGAGAAAATGCACCCGCCGCCCACATTCACATCATCCCGGATGATGGAATCGCCGATGTAGGACAGGTGCGACACAAAAACCTTGTTCCCCAGCAGACTACTCTTCACCTCCACGGCATTGCCAATCACGCAGCCATCGCCAATGCTGGTTTCACCGCGCAGATAAGCATTCGGGCCGATACGGCAATCGCGCCCAATGCGCACATGCCCCTCAATCACCGTGCCGGGTAGCACCACTGAGCCCTCGCCCAGCTCCAGCACCCCCAGAATATGGGCACCGGCATACACCTCGCCACGCACATCAGAGCGCAGCTCCTGCAGGGCTGCGCAGCCTGCTTCAAGTTCCTTCCAGGGGGCCTCATTCATGCTTCAAGCCAATATTCAGACGTTCACAGGCATCCAGCAGCAACTCGTAGGGGGACTTTCCGCCCTCCTCCGGAGTTTCCCGGAACATGGGCTCCGGGTACACATGTGCATAGCGGCGGCCATCCTCATCGCGCTCCTTGCCGGAGAACGCCACATTGGCATCCGCCTGCGGACACTCACCCCAGGGTCCACCCACCCAGGCTGCCACATCGCGCACATTGCGGTAGGGAGAGCAATAGGCATTCACCCAGTAATCCACCATGGCGGCTCGCTCCCGGGGTTTGGAACGCTCCCGGCGGCTCACGGGATCCAGTGTCACCACCAGCACCTTGCCGGTATGCGGCACATCCTCAATCTGCCGCAGCGCATCCATAATGGCAGAGCCGCCGTAGCTATGCCCCAGCAGCACCACATCTGCCTGCGGATTCACTGCCAGGAAAGCACGCAAATCGCGCTGCAGCTTCCAGGTACTGTGAAACAGCAGGTTGCCGGTGCCACTGTCCCACGCATAGTAAGCACGCAGCTGGCGCCCCTTACAGGGGAGCAGCGGCGTCTGCTCATACACTTCACGAAAATGCAGCAGAACCTGCTCCGTGAATCCCCCCACAAAAATCACCGCCACATCAGCCTTCTCTGCCGGCAGGGGAAGCTGCTTGCGCCGCCCCACGATACCCGTACGCGGGGTGGGTTCTATACCCTCGGCAAACTGCGGCTGGCTGCAGGAAGCCAGCACTGCTGCACACAAACTGCACAGGAGGAAGCGTTTCACAACAGGCCCGTAAATATATTCTTCAGATACGGCTTCAGAATCTTGTAGAGAGCCTGTTCACCAGCCACGGAAAGCACCACATCATGCATCACTACACGGTCATTCATCACCGTTCCGGCCAGGCACTGGCCATTGGAACCATAGATATAAAACCGATTCTGCACCAGCGGAGCATGTTCATCGTCTGTCTGGTAGGCCAGCTCCGGCACATCTCGCCCGCTGCCGGCGCGAAGAATACCGCACACAGCCAAACGGTCGGTCTCGCTCAGCGGCCAGATACTGCGGCCCTCCTCATCCAGCCAGGCCGGCTGGAACGGAGTCACCGCCAGCTTGGGGGACTCCAGCATCTCCGCCACCGATTCCTCACTCACCGAACCGGTCACATGGCAGGAGGCAAGAGCCGCCACGACCAGAAGCGCTGCACTGCAAAGAAGCTTTTTCATCGTTGTATATAGGTATATTGGTTACGATTCTGCGCGGGCAATATCATTGGCCATCTGCTGAGTAGCACCAGCCAGCAGATGCACCACATCATCAAAATCCCTCGTATTGCCGTAGTAGGGATCCGGCACCTCGTGCAGCGGACTATCATCCGCAAACCAGGCACTCATCGGCACCACCTTGGCCATTTCCTCCGGGCTGGTGGCCATCTGGATAACATCCTCGTAATTGTTATTATCCTGCGGCACAATCAAGTCAAAATCCACGAAATCACGGCGGGAGAACTGGCGTCCGCGGTGGCCATTATACGCAAAACCAGCACGTTCCAGAGCAGCAAGCATGCGGGCATCCGGCTTCTGGCCCACATGGTAATTGGCCGTTCCGCAGGAATCAGCCTCCACATGGTCGGCCAGGCCGGCCGCCTGAACCGCAGCATTAAACGTCATCTCCGCGGCCACCGAGCGGCAGATATTGCCCAGGCACACAAAAAGCACACGGAACCCCTGCATTGCAGATTCCGGTTGACCATCCTCGCCAATTCTGGTATTTACATCCATGTCACTGTGAATACTAGCATACCATGTTGAGCATTGCACGCCTGAAATCTGCCCCCGAGCTATTTTACTCTCTGCAAGGTGAAGGAACCCGCTGCGGCACACCCGCTGTCTTCCTGCGGCTGGCAGGCTGCAATCTTAAATGCAAGTGGTGTGATACCAAGCACTCATGGCGAAATGGCATTGAGTGCACCGCTGCCGAAACAGCCGAAAAAATTGCCTCATATTCCTGCGATTCGCTTGTCATAACCGGCGGCGAGCCCCTGCTGCAACAAGCTGAGCTGGAAGCGCTGCTCCGGCTTCTGCCCGCCAATACCCACATCGAGGTGGAAACCAACGGCACCATCATCCCCTCCCCCGCCCTGGCACAGCGCATCAACCAGTGGAACGTATCCCCCAAGCTCCACCACTCCGGCAACCCCGGGTGCGATACCCTGCCCGCAGAAAGCCTGCGCTTCTTTGCCGGGCTGCAGAACGCATGGTTCAAATTCGTGGTACAGCAGGAAGCAGACTGGGCCGATATCGCCGCCCTGGGGCTTCCACGCCAACGCATCATCCTCATGCCCTGCGCCACCACCCGCGCCGAGCTGGAAACCGCCCGCCCCGCAGTAGTCGAAATGTGCCTGCAACACGGTGTCCGCCTGGGCGACCGCCTGCACCTCAGCCTCTGGGATAATAAAAAGGGAGTCTGAGGAATTCGCAAAGGGGAAATCCCCAAAATGATGATTTGTAGGAATGCAGATTTCAGAACGCAAAATGCAGAATAAGCAGCTTGCTGCGCCCAGGGGCGCAGGGAATTTTAACCATTTGTCCATTGTACTTACTTCCCTGCAGAACAACAGTTAGCTCTAACCTCTTGCTCATGAAGCGGGGGCCATGCTATAGAGGGAGCAGCCATGAAAAAAGCACTCATTCCCCTGACCGCCCTCTGCTGCACAGCTGGCGCAGCGCCCTATTACCTGCCCACGCCTGCCGGCGGTGCCCTCACTCCCTACGACTGGCAACCCACCTG
>JAGBZE010000083.1 GCA_017628435.1 Akkermansia sp. | reverse complement strand
TGAAGTGTCTATCCTGAAACGAGAGTTGCAGAAAAAGACCCGGTTGAAATCGTTGCGCCGACTTTTTGGAGAAATTCCGAACCTTGCGACAGCACTTAAGCCCTGTTTCATGATGTCGCCCTTGTCGGTGAGCATATTCCTGGGGTCCGAAGCGTATAATTTCGATTTGGTCATTTTTGACGAAGCCTCGCAAGTACATACTGAAGATGCCATTGGCGCCATCATGCGAGGAAAGCAGGTTATCATTGTTGGTGATGATAAACAGCTTCCTCCTACCAGCTTCTTCAGGACAACGATGAGCGAAGATGACTTTGATGATGAAGATGCTGAGGAATATTACGATGATGCGTCATTTGAATCAATTCTTGCTGAGGCTAAGGCCAGTGGATTCAGAGAACATTGCCTGAGGTGGCATTATAGAAGCCGTCAGGAAGATTTGATTGCTTTCTCTAATATAAAGCTCTATGGTGGCAATCTGGTAACATTCCCGTCTACTACAGTCAAGGCTCCGGACTGTGGTGTAGAGTTCGTGCATGTTGTTGACGGCTGCTACGAACGCAAGAAGAGTAAGGGCACCAATCCCCGAGAAGCCCAGAAGGTGGCAGAGCTTGTATTCGAACACTTCCGCAAATATGGTAAGGAGCGCTCTCTTGGCGTGGTTGCTTTTAGCGAAGCTCAACAGAGCGCAATTGAAGCCGCTATCCTAGATTATCGCCGCAAGGATGATATGTTCGAGCTCTTCTTTAATGAAGATGCAGAGGAGGCTTTCTTTGTAAAGAATCTGGAAAACGTGCAGGGCGATGAACGCGATACCATTATCTTTAGCGTAGGTTACGCTAAGGATGAAACTGGTAAGATGTACATGAACTTTGGCCCGCTAAATCGAGTCGGTGGTGAGCGTCGTTTGAATGTGGCCGTTACCCGTGCTAAACACAATGTGAAGCTCGTCTCCTCGATTTTGCCAACCGATATCGATTTGGATAGAACAAACGCCGAAGGTGTCAAATTGCTGCGTTCCTACTTGGAGTTTGCGCAGCAGGGTATTGATGCTTTAACCAACGAAGTGACCTACAACAGTCAGATTGTAGAATGTGAGTCCCCCTTCGAAGAGTCAGTATATGATTATCTTACATCACGAGGTTACCAGGTGCAGACTCAGGTAGGTTGTTCTGATTATCGCATTGATATGGCGGTTAAACATCCTACCATAAACGGCAAGTTTGCTATAGGTATTGAGTGCGATGGTGCTACATATCATAGTTCTCGAACCGCTCGCGAGCGAGATCGTCTCCGCCAAGCAGTTTTAGAGGATATGGGATGGACACTGTACCGTATTTGGTCTACTGATTGGATTAAATCGCCGGAAAGTCAGGGAGCAAAGCTCGAGGAAGCCATTCGTGTATCATTTGAGAAAAATACTACCTTGGCTCCTATCGTTCCAAAGAAAACGGAAATAGAGGTTGATATTGATGCCTTGCTTACTGTAGAGGCTGTTTCGGAGTCCGAGACAAGAGAAGTAGAGTCATCTGATTCCGGCTTAGTTGCCGTTTCTAACGATCATTGTTATGGCTTTGTCGATTACGAATACGCGAAGGTTGAACCGTATTGGTCTCAGCGACAGGCCATAATTCACATTATAGGTATTGAGCAGCCTATTCACATATACGAATTAGCCAAGAGACTTCTGCCGTTGTACAATCGACAGAAGGTAACTGGGGCTTTCCGTGGAGAAGTGGAATGCGAGTTGAGAAGAATCCTCAAAACCTCTAACATCCAACGCAAAGGTGATTTCTTGCAGTTCGCAGACTTTACAGAATTAAAAGTGCGCATACCTTCCTACGAAGGAACGGGGCGCGTTATAGACTATATTCCTGCAGAGGAAATCTAACTAGCCTTTATCGAGATTGCAAAGAAATCATACGGGATTCCCAAAGATGAACTATTGAAGACTGTGGCAAATCAGTTCGGTTTTAAGCGGAGAGGTGATAAGATTACATATGCTCTAGAAAGGGTATACAAAACTGCACTTGCTGATAAATCGCTGGTTGAAATAGAGGGCAAGGTCTCTGTTTAATTTCAGGTAACCAGTGCCGGGTGGAAAGTATTGCGTTTCTGGGTCTATCAACTAGAGCAGGATATGCAAGCTTGTGTAGATGAGGTAAAGAATGCGTTGAAATAAGTTTATCCTCAGCGAATATATGATTACAACAATTTCAAATCAAATACAGGAGAGATTAGCGAGGCGTGGCGAGGAAACAAATCCCATCGCATCCAATAAAAACGCTCAGCTCCGGCGGCTCTGTATAGTGCATGTTGCCGCTATACGTGACCGCGCAGAGCTGCTTGTCACCGCCACGCCCGCTTTGGCGGCGTTTTTGGGGAACTTAGCTAATACAGAGAATGTTTGATGCGTGAGCAAAACGACAACATAGATATCTTATATAAGATATCCCCGGAAGAATACATAAAAGACATACTTGCGGGGCGTCTGTACATGAAGCCCTTGTCGTACTATAGGTCATTAGAGATTGATGGCAAAGGGGACGACAAGGAAGGAGTCGTATGCGATAAGGGAAAAGGAGAGATTTTCGTCGAATTAGACGGAAAACAAGAATTGCTGGGAACCGCATCCAATATTTCTGCGTGGGTCAACAGTAATAATCCTGTTTTCTGTTTTAGCCATGCAACCTTAAAATGTACCGAAGACGGTATCTACAGGCTGAATATTTCAAGTCGCATGATTTCAGAATTTGTGACAACCGAAAGTAAGTCCTTTGGCCTGATTATTATTGAAAGACGTGCTTTTGAACAAAGACTTACAGATGTTCTGACTGCTCAGGATTACAAGTTTAAGGAAGTAGTATATACTGACACTATAGGATTCAATAACGATCCCGCATTCCATAAGAGATGTAGCTTCTCTCACCAAAAAGAAATCCGATTACTTTTACCCAACATCAAATTAGGTGAGGATGAGCATTGCATACTCCGTTTAGGTAATATTGACGCTATGTGCAAGGGCATTTTGTTACCTCACGATATTCATAATAAACCGTTGACCTTAAATATTCATCCTACTAGGCCTTAATCATCACACTCACAATATCCTCCACCGGGATGCGGGTGCCGGTGTCCATGATAAGCAGCTTCTCGTGTGGTATAAGCTTCTTGATGCGCCCGGAGATCTCCATGTAGGCGCCGCCGGCCTTGCGGGTGTCCGGGACGAAATAGACGATGTTCAGGACTAGGTTGGAATCGGTTGAGGCGAGTTGGAGAAGGTCAGAGATTTCCTGCTTTACGGATTCATCCAGAATAGGCCGTTCATCTGTGAGGCGGGCGGCTTCGGCAATAGCGGCATCGTGTCCCGTGAGCGCGGCAAAGGGTGAGAACTGGGCAGCGCGGTCAGCCATGATCATCTGCGGGTGATTCCGTGATACATGGTGCGGCAGATGGATGATATCTGCGTATTTGTCTTCTGCATCGTACGTCATGCCTTGTGTCCTCCTATCTGTGAATTGCGGTCGCGGGTGGTAGCGCCTTCTTCCAGGTTCATGCCCCGGAGGATTGCATTCTTACCGAACTTGCCCCTGATGCTGAGTAAGGCCTGCTGCATCTTGCGCTCCTTGTGCAGCTGCGCTTCCTCCTCTTCCTTCCGGGCAGCCTCGGCCTCGTAGTCCGTAAAGAGATCGAGCTGCTGCTCCGTCGGCGCTTCCGTGGGTGCCTTATCCTCCGGCAGTACATGGTTCGCCACGATGTTGAGCCGGCGCACCAGCAGATTCATATCCACCAGCCTGTCAGCCAGCTCGTTTACCGCTTGCAGGATCAGCTTGGTGGATGATGTGTAGCGCCCGAGGTTGTGCGTGCCGTGGGAATGAGCCGGGATTTCACGTCCATAGGCATCGGTCGTGATTGCACCTCTGTATTGCCGACGGCGTACCGGGTCGGTAAGGTTCTCGATATCATAGCCTACAGTGATCACAATCTGATCAGTCACTAAACCTTTCTCAACCAAATCCAACACAAGTAAATCCGCCATCTCCCGCAGCACCAGCTTGGCTTTCTCCGGGGTATAGGGCTCATGCAGTACCTGCCCGGAACCAAGACTCTTCGATTCCGGGTGATAGGCTTTGATAGCTTCTACAGTACAGGGCTCCCACCCCCAGGCATGGTCGATGAGCAGCTCCGCATTCTTGCCGAACATACGGTACAGCGATTCCTCATTCTGCACAGAGCGCCGGGCGATGTCGCCCATGGTATAGAGCCCATGTTGCTCCAGCTTGCGTACATAGCCTTTTCCTACGCGCCAGAAGTCCGTAAGCGGGCGGTGATTCCACAGCTGGCGGCGGTAGCTCATTTCGTCCAGCTCGGCGATACGTACGCCGTCTGCATCCGCCGGGATATGCTTCGCTACGATATCCATAGCCACCTTGGCCAGATACAGGTTAGTGCCGATGCCGGCGGTAGCCGTGATGCCGGTGCTGCGCAGTACATCCAGAATAATGCGGCGTGCCAGTTCGTGGGCGCTGCAGGCATAGGTGGCCAGGTAGGGCGTGGCATCCATGAATACCTCATCAATGGAGTAGACGACAATATGCTCCGGGGATACATACTTGGTGTACACGTTGTAGATGCGCGTGCAGAACTCCATGTAGCGCGCCATGCGGGGCGGGGCGATGATGAAATCCAGCTCCAGTTTCGGGTTTTGCTGCAGTTCTGAGTGCAGGTATGAGTTTCCCACCAGCCGCCGCGCCTTGTAGCGCCGCATGCTGTTGACCTCTGCCACCTTCTGCCGTACCTCGAACAAGCGGGGACGCCCAGGGATGCCATGGCTTTTCAACGATGGCGTGACAGCCAGGCAGATGGTTTTATCCGTGCGGGATTCATCTGCTACCACCAGATGGGTGTTGAGCGGGTCGAGCCCTCGCTCCATGCACTCCACAGAGGCAAAGAACGATTTGAGGTCGATGGCGATGTAGGCTTTAGCAGACATGGGCGCGGGGAAAATCAGTGTACACCAGATACCTGGGTGATGCAAGCCGGATTTTCCTTTGACATACTAACGGGAGGATGCTGTGTTTGCTTGACTGGAGGCTACGTGTCCATTATATTCTGCATTGTTATGATTAAGAATGTTTTTTATCGTACGGTTCTGCTTGTTGCCTGCTCATTTAGTCTTGTGTGTTGTGGTGGCGGAGGTGGTGGCAGCAGCAGCGATGCCACCGCCAGTGTAGAGGCGGGGAATCTGATTCCCGAAACTGCAAGTAATTTCAAATTGCAGGCTAATCTGCAGAACTGCCGGATCGATTTCCTCTGCGATAATATTCTTTTCAAGCACCCGCATAAGGAAGGAGCTTGTGTTACGAATTGCAGTGGTACCATCTCATCTGAATCTCAGGTTACTTTCGAGGTGAGAGATTCTGAGGATAAGGTTGGTGGCACATATTCTAATGTGGCCGGACAGTGGGATGTTAGCTTCTCTGGTGGGCATTATACGCTCACTTTTTATAACCTGAAGAGCAATTCCCGTACTATCGGTGCAATTACCTTGAAGTTCAAGGCTTCCAGCGTGACGGAGACGAAGGAGCGTCGTGTCGTTGTTGGTAATGTGACCGATGGCGAAGTCCGTGTTGAGGGCATGAGTGATTCCATGAACAGGTTGTTCGGTTCGGCTACGATTACCACACACAGTGTTGCTACCAAGCAATAACGCGTTATCAGAGCTTAAGTTGAGTAACAGAAAGCCGCTTTCCTGGGCTGGAAAGCGGCTTTTAACATTGGTATCAGCGGGGAATTACTTCACCAGGCTGTGGCCGGTCATTTCGGCGGGCTGCTCAAGACCGAGCAGGTGCAGCAGGGTGGGGGAGATATCGGCCAGGATACCATCGCTCAGGGTGATGGAGTCCTGATCCGGGCCGCAGTAGATGAGATCCACCAGGTTGGTGGTGTGTGCGGTGTTGGGGGAGCCATCCGGGTTGAGCATGTTCTCGCAATTGCCGTGGTCGGCGCAGATGAGGCAGCAGCCGCCAAGTTCGAGAATCTTGGTCACGCTCTTCTCCAGAGCTGCGTCCACAGCCTCACAGGCGGTGATGCCGGCTTCGAGGTAACCGGTGTGGCCCACCATATCCGGGTTGGCGAAGTTCATGATGGCGATATCGTAGTTGCCGATGGCTTCCACGAACTTATCGGCCACCTCGCCCACGCTCATCTGGGGCTTCTGGTCGTAGGTAGCCACTTCGCGGGGGGAGGGCACCAGGATGCGGTCTTCACCTTCGTACTGGGTTTCCACGCCACCGTTGAAGAAGAAGGTTACGTGAGCGTACTTCTCCGTCTCAGCGATGCGGAGCTGCTTGAGTCCGGCCTTGGAGATAACCTCGCCCAGAATGTTGGTGAGCTGCTCTTGCTCGAACACCACCGGAGTGGGGTAGCAGGCCTCGTATTCGGACATGGTCACATAGTGAACCTTGGGCTGCACGGTGCGGTCGAAGCCGTCGAAGTCCTCGTAGATGAAGGCGCGGGAAAGCTCGCGGGCGCGGTCAGCACGGAAGTTGAAGAAGTACACCACATCCTCATCGCGCACGCGCTGCTGCTCAGCCTCCACAAAAACGGCGGGCTTCATGAACTCGTCCGTCACGCCGGCTTCGTAGCTCTTGCGGGCATATTCAGCGGGGGTACAGGTGCAGGCCTCGCCCTTGCCGAGCACGATGGCATCCCAGCCAATCTGCACACGGTCCCAGCGCTTGTCGCGGTCCATGGCGAAGAATCGGCCCACCACGGTGGCAATTTTGGCGCCGTAGGGAGCAACGGCATCCTGCAGCTGCTGGAGGAAACCGGCACCGCTCTTCGGGTCGGTGTCGCGGCCGTCCATGATGGCGTGGATGAAGATATCTTTCACGCCGGCTTCAGCGGCAATCTTCACCAGGCCGATGAGGTGGTCGATATGGGAGTGCACACCGCCGTCGGACACAAGGCCCATGAGGTGCAGGCGGGTGGCAGCGGCCTTGCCATAAGCTTCCACAATAACGGGGTTCTTGGCAAGGGAGCCATCATTGATGGCGTTGGTAATGCGGCAGAGGTCCTGGAACACTACGCGGCCGGCACCCAGATTCAGGTGACCCACCTCGGAGTTGCCCATCTGGCCATCCGGCAGACCTACGTCCTGGCCGGAGGCACCCAGCATCATGTGCGGGCAGGTGGCCAGCAGTTTGTCGGTGAAAGGAGTCTTGGCGAGAACGGTAGCATCGCCGGTCTGATTGGCGGCTTCCGGGCCCTGCGGGTTGCGGCCCCAGCCGTCGCGGATGATAAGTACTACGGGTTTATTTGCCATGGGCATATTCTATCATTATTCTAACCCGATGTGAAGCAAAAATACATATGCGCGCCTTGCTATTGCACTGCGCGCAGCAAAACGCCCGGAGGAATGCTCCCCCGGGCGAACGGAAATGTGCTGGCAAAGCAGGTTTACTTGAGCTTCAGCGTGGGCTTCTTGATCTGGATGCCGCTTTCATTGAGCTCGATGGACGGCTTCTCGATTTCCACGGAGGGAGTGGAGGAAGAGCCATCCTTGAGGGTATCGTGTGCAGCCTTGGCGCTTTCGGCTGTCTGCTTGGCGGAGTCTACCTTCTCCTTCTCCTCGGTCACCTTGGTGGTCACGGCGGAGGCCTTTTCGGAGATGGCATCGGTCACGGCCTTCTGGGCAGCTTCCTTCTTGGCTGTGTCGGCAGCCTTCCGGGCAGCAATCTTATCTGTCAGGGCCTGCTTGGCAGCGGCCTTGCGGGATTCGATGCCGGACTTGAGTTCATCCTTGCTGGTGGGCAGGGTGATGGCGGCAGAAGCGGTGCCGAT
>JAGBZE010000082.1 GCA_017628435.1 Akkermansia sp. | reverse complement strand
GATTTTTCGTGGCTGCGGCAAATCGACCTACAAGGTGAGTGGATAATAGCACTAATCGCCGTATTTGCAAGTCTAAAAGCGCAGAAAAAAGCTAAAAAACAATCTAACAGGAACTAGAAGCTCATTTTCTGCTTGATACGGCGGGTAACTGTGGTAAGCTGAGCCTATGGAACTACTCATGCCTGGATTTGATTCTGCCCGTGCCATTTTCTGCACTATAGCATGGTCTGCCACGCTGCTGGCAGCGTTGGTTTTTGTTATTTCATTCTTCACAGATTTTGATGGTGGAGATGCAGATGTTGCCTCAGGGACGGATGCCGGCATGTTTTCCTTTCGCGCAGTGCTGGGCTTTTTTCTGGGCTTCGGCTGGGTTGGGTATATCTGCCAGCAGCTCACAGGAAATGTGATGTGGGCCAGTGGGGCTGGGGTAGCTGCTGGGTTGCTCATGTTTGTTCTGGTGGCCATGCTCATTCGTATGATATACGGCCTGCGGTCAGATGGCAATATATCTCCCGCCAGTCTGGTGGGGCTCAGCGGCACGGTGTATGTGTCCATTCCGCCGAAAGGCGAACCTGGTGGGCAGGTGCAGGTGGCGCACCCGAACCAGCTAATCACGATTGCTGCCGTTCAGCAGGGGGACGAGGTGCTTCCTGCTGGTTCACGCATTGTTGTCATTGATTCTACCGTAGGCCTGGTGATGGTCAAACCTCTTTCTTAAATAACAACAACCCATAAAACGATTGATTATGATTGAAAATGCAGTCCAGATAGCCTCCTCTTCCTCGGGGGTGAACAATATTGTGGCCATCATTATTCTGGTGGCTTTCCTGCTGGGTACTATTGTGTGGCTATTCAGCCGCTACAAGATGTGTCCGTCCGATAAGATTCTCATTGTGTATGGTAATGTGGGGGCAGGACGCTCTGCTAAGTGTATTCACGGTGGCGCAACATTCATTATGCCCATTGTGCAGAGTTATGCTTTCATGGATCTGAATCCCATTAACATTGATGTTCCGCTGAAGGGGGCTCTTTCCAGCCAGAACATTCGTGTTGATGTACCGTCCTCGTTTATCGTGGGTATCAGCACCCAGCCTGAAATCATGCAGAATGCTGCCAGCCGTTTGCTGGGCCGCACCCGCCAGGATATCCGCGATCTCGCATCAGAAATCATCATGGGGCAGATGCGTGTGGTTATTGCCTCGCTCACCATTGAGGAAATCAATGCAGACCGCGAGAAACTCATCAAGGGTATTACCGGCGGTGTGGATGTGGAATTGCACAAGGTAGGCCTGTATCTCATCAATGCGAACATTACCGATATTCGCGATGCTTCCGGCTATATTGCCGCCCTTGGTCAGGAGGCCGCAGCCCGTGCCATCAATGATGCCATGATTAAGGTGGCCGAGGAAACCCGACGCGGCGAAATTGGCAAGGCTGAGGCTCTGCGCGATCAAACCGTGCAGGTCGCCATGGCAAATGCCGCAGCTGTGGAGGGCAACAACGAAGCTCAGATGAAGGTTGCAGATTCCAATGCCCGCCTCAAGGTGCGCCAGGCAGAGGCTGCTCGTATAGCCCTTGTGGCCGAGAAGGAACAGGCTGCCCAGGCAGAGGCTGCTGGCTACATCGCCAACCGTGAGGCCGAAATGAAGCGTGCTGAACTCGAGCGCGCCACCCAGACGGCCAACGAAATTGTGAAGGCTGAAATCCTGAAGCGTAAGCAGGAAATCGCCGCAGAAGCTGTGGCTTCTGTCATGGTGAAGGAGCAGCAGGGTAAGGCAGATGCACTCGTGATTGAGAAGGAGGCCGAAGGTCTTGCCGCCACCAAACTGGCCAAGGGTGAGGCAGATGCCCTCCTCCTCAAGAAGAAGGCCGAGGGTGAGGGCCTGGAGCTTGTGGGCCGTGGTAATGCCGCCGCCATTCAGGCTGCGCTGGAGGCCAAGGCTACCGGTTTCCGCCAGATTGTGGCTGCCGCTGGCGATGCCCGCGCTGCCTCCGGCCTGCTCGTTACCGAGCAGCTGCCCACCATCGTGGAAACCCAGGCCAGCGCTATCCGCAACCTCTCCTTCGATAAGGTGGTGGTCATGGGCGGTGGCGACAGCAAGAGCGGCTCTGTGGGCGGCTTTGTGCAGAACCTGGTCACTGGTACCCTCCCGCTGCATGAACTCGCCCAGAGCGTGGGTGTGCAGCTCCCGGATTACCTGGGCAAGAGCACGGAGACCCCCGATGCTGCTCCGAGGGTCTGAGCCCCATTTAACCTGTAATAAAAATCCCCTGTGCCGCTGTGGATCAGGGGATTTTTTTATTAATGTCTTGGTGCCCGTTGCATAGGGGAGGGTTGAACCCGTTGCGTATGCACAATCGAATCGGCCATATTCCTTACCGTTTCCTCTAGGATGTTGCAGAGGTGGCTGCCGGCGCGGAAATCTGCGGGGGCAAAGAAATCCACCCGGTGCTGGGTTGATTTCAGCGCGTAGCACTTCTGGAAACTGCGGCGCGATTCATCGTCCGGGTTGTATACGGCCACGCTCAAGCCTCCCTGCTGGCGCATCACTGTGAAGCAGGGAACATCCGTTGGGCCATCGCCGATATAAATCATGTGCTCAAAGGGAATGGGTCGCAAATCGCTGTCCATGTGGTCGTTTACATCCTCGATATAGTTGAGCATGCCTTTATTGATGCGGAAGAGGTACTGGGTCTTGCTCGTGTGAGAAATAACTCGCTTCGGGAAGCTGATGCGGCCATCCTGCTCACTGAATTCGCAGCCGAATACCTCTCGCATGTAGGGGCGGATAATGGAACCGTCCAGAATGCTCTTGATGCCGCTGGAGATGATGTAGAATTCTACTCGGACTCCGGCAAATCGGTGTTCCTTACTCAGGGCTCGCTCCTCAAATTTCTGGAAAAATTCTGGGATGCCTTTGTAGTATGTAAGCTTTTTGCCAAGCTCTCGCAGGTGTTCATTACTAACCCCATCCAGGCTCAGGGTATCCAGAATCTCCTTCAGGTAACTTAATTCACCGTCCCATCCTTCTTCCCGGCTGCGTTCGTTGCATTTTTTCCAGAATTGCTCAGCGTCGATGCCATATTCAGGAAACAAAGTATCCTCCTGCATGTTGCGGGGGCTCAGGGTCTGGTCGAAATCAAAAATAAGTGCGATAGTATTCTTCGGAACTGACATACACTACCTTATAGCTTGTTCAGTGCCTTTCTGCAAGTAAAAAGCAGCCCTCATATCTGAATAAATTACATTGACAAATGCTCTCTGATGGTATTGAATAGAGTGCATGAGACTCTGCCTTACTCTCTCCGCTCTTGTCGCAGTTGTGCTGGCTTCCTGTTCCCAGTATCAGACCACCTGTATTACGGGTATGGCAGACCTTCCTCTGAAGACTACGGATTTGCCCAGCGACCGCTGGCAGGAGGCACCCTTGCGTGCTAATGCCCAGTTTGCCATGTTCGGCGCAAATTCTGAGAAGGAAAGAGAGCTTCGCATAGGTGATTACTATTTCCTTCGCTGGTATGATGCAGAGCCTTCCAAACCGGTAAAAATTGAGATGTTGTATACTCAGGCTCTCACCGGGGCAGATGTGCTTACCCGTACCGTGGAGTACAATGTTCCCCGTGAATCTATCGGCGAGCGCAAGGAGACTTTCCATTTCTCTGGGCCTGAGCGAGCCAAGCGAGGTGATGTGATGACCTGGAAGGTGAACCTGTACTGTGATGGTAATCTGGTGGATTCCTTGCAGTCTTACCTTTGGGAGTAAGCGAATTCGCTTGACTTCCGGGCTGCGGTAGCGTATCCTTGCGCGCGCATGGCTACGGATATCAAATTCAAGCGTAACTTCTCCATTATTGCCCACATTGACCACGGCAAGACGACTCTGTCTGACCGTCTGTTGGAGTTTACCAACACCATTGGCGAGCGTGATAAGCAGGATCAGCTGCTGGACGCCATGGATCTGGAGCGCGAAAAGGGTATTACCATCAAGTCTCACCCGGTTACCATGCGTTACAAGGCCAAGGATGGCAACACATATGAGCTTAACCTGCTTGATACTCCCGGCCACGTGGACTTTTCCTACGAGGTGAGCCGCTCCCTGGCTGCATGTGATGGTGCAGTGCTCATTGTAGACGCTGCTCAGGGCGTGGAAGCCCAGACTCTGGCCAACATGCACCTGGCTGTGGAGCAGAACCTGGAGATTGTGCCTGTGGTGAACAAGATTGACCTGCCCAGCACCAACCTGCCGCAGGTGTATCGCCAGCTGGAGGAAATTGTCTGCATTCCCAAGGAAGAGGCCATTCTCTGCTCCGCCAAGGCCGGTATCGGCATTGAGGATGTGCTGGAGGCTATTGTGACCCGCGTACCTGCCCCCACCGTGATGGATGATGATAATCACTTGCGTGCCCTGGTGTTCGACTCTGTGTACGATGCCTACCGAGGCGTGGTTTCCTATGTGCGCCTGGTCAGCGGCCGTGTTGCCCGAGGCATGAAGGTAAAGCTTTTCGCCACGGATGAGACCTATGAGGTGAAGGAGGTGGGTATCTTCACTCCCAAGATGCAGGCAACGGACGAGCTGCACACCGGTGATGTGGGCTACATCATTGCCAACATGAAGAGTGCGGCTGATGTGAAGATTGGTGATACCTACACCAACCTGGCAGACCCCTGCAGCGAGCCGCTTCCCGGTTTCAAGGAGATTCGGCCTATGGTTTTCTCCGGTATTTACCCGGTGGATTCCGGTGATTATGAGGCATTGAAGGCCGCCATGGCCAAGCTGCAGATTAATGATGCCGCCTTCACCTACATGGGCGAGAGCTCCGTGGCTCTGGGCTTCGGTTTCCGCTGTGGCTTCCTCGGCCTGCTGCACATGGAAATCATCCAGGAGCGTCTGCGCCGCGAGTTCAACATGGACGTGATTTCCACCTATCCTTCTGTGATTTACGAAGTGCGTAAGACCGACGGTGAGGAAATCAATGTGGATAATCCCAGCATTCTTCCCGAACCGCAGGAGATTGACGAAATTCGCGAGCCTATCGTCAAGGTGTTCATCATGATTCCCAGTGAGTACATCGGCGCCATCATGAGCATCGTGATGGAGAAGCGCGGTGAGTTGACTCATACGGAGACGATTGACGACACCCGCGTGATGCTCACTTGCCGCATCCCCATGGCTGAAATCCTGGTGGACTTCAACGATAAGCTCAAGAGCGCCACGCGCGGCTATGGTTCCATGGACTATGAGTATGATGGCTACCAGGCTGCCAAGCTCGTGAAGATGGATATGATGATTGCCGGTGAGCCGGTGGATGCTTTCTCCATGATTGTGCACCGCGACCGCGCTGAGGCAGTGGGCCGCGAGCTGGCTACCAAGCTGAAGGATGTGATTCCCCGCCAGCTCTTCACTGTGGCCATTCAGGCCTGCATCGGCGGCAAGATTATCGCCCGCGAAAGCATTTCTCCCATGCGTAAGAACGTGACGGCCAAGTGCTACGGCGGTGACGTGACCCGTAAGCGCAAGCTGCTGGAGAAGCAGAAGGAAGGTAAGAAGCGCATGAAGGCCATCGGTAAGGTGAGCATCCCGCAGGAAGCCTTCATCAATGTGCTTAAGAGTGGTGATTAATACTACTCCCTGATAGCTATTAAAATAAGAAGCTGCAGTTTATACTGCAGCTTTTTAGTATCAGGTGTGGGGGAATGGTCATCCCATCAGGGCTTCCCTATTGACGAAGAAAACAGCACCCATTACACAGAGGAATGCCCACAGGTAGTCCCATTTCCACTGCTCGCCCATGTACAGAATCATGAAGGGTACAAAGATACTCAGAGTCAGAGCTTCCTGCATGATTTTCAGCTGAGCCAGAGAAAGCCCGTAGGAACGGCCCAGGTGGTTTGCCGGCACCATGAAGCAATACTCCAGCAGAGCAAGCCCCCAACTCATCAGGATAAGCTGCCACATGGGCGTAGTAACGCCTTCTCCCGGCTTGCGCAGAAAGCCATACCAGGCGAAGGTCATCACCACGTTGCTGAGAAACAGCAGGCAAATAGATAAAGCAAGTTTATACATACAATACTTGCTGTTTTATTACTGAGCAATCAGGAAAAGTCCGTGTGGGGAATCCTCTGTGGGGACGTGCACGAGCACCAGCCCCTGCAGCGCATCCATGCCCAGCATGGGCGGGCCTGACTTATCGCCGAGAATCGGGGTGACTGCCTTGGCTACTACTCCCTTGCCCAGCTCAATATCTCCGGGTTTACCCTCCTTGATGCGGATGCCCGAGGCGTTATCAATATCGCCAATATGGGCACCAAACTCCTCACCCTCGCCAGGAGCCCATTCCTCGGTCATTACGCGGGTCACGCTGCTACCGGTGTCCAGAAGAAGGCGGACGGTCTTTTCTCCGCATTTTCCTTGCACAATGACTCGCCCTGTGCTGTCAGCTTCGGCATAAAGCGGAACCAGCCCAGGCTCCTGAGGAATACCCCAGTAGAACTCGCCGTGGCGTAAATCAAAGGTGAACGGAAGGGCGTTGAGAATGTCCATGCCGAGGATGCCATCTATTTTTTCTGCCATCATGCTACGCACGGCTCCCAGGTTCATCACCATGATGGGGT
>JAGBZE010000081.1 GCA_017628435.1 Akkermansia sp. | reverse complement strand
TCTCCGGGGTGGCGGGTTTAGAGGCCGCAATCTGGGCATAGTTTGCACCGCGTGTGTTGAGTGAGTTGACATCAGCTCCTGCATCTAACAGCAGCTGCAGACACTACGGCAGAATGTTCATGCCGCCCGGTGAAATCGGGGAACGCTGGTTGCCCTCCGGCGTGGTGTATTCTGTCCTGGCTCCAGCATCCAGCAGGAGCTTGACGCAGACGGGAATGCCGGATACCTCGTCCTCTCCATATGGATTACCGAGACCCTGCACAGCGTGTTCCAGTACGGTCTTGCCATTGGCAGCGACGCCGTTGGCATCGGCCCCGTGCTCCAGCAGCTGCCGCGTGAGGCTGGCATTGCCCTTGCCTACGGCCTTGACCAGGGCAAGGCAGCCCTTGGCACTTGCTCCGGCTGCCAGCAGATTCTGCACGTTGCGGGCGTTGCGGCCCATGTTGTTCAGTAGGGCAAGACTGCCGCCCTGGCTGTCCTTGGCGATATTCGGGTCAGCACCCAGCCGCAGCAGCAGCACTATGCTGCCCGGATGCCGGTGGCGCACCTGCAGTATATGCTCACCTGCGGCATTTACGGCATTGGCATTGCCGCCCAGGGCCAGTACCTGCGCAGTGAGTTGCAGACTGTCGCCGCGCCTGCTACGCACAGCATCAAAAAGCGCCTGTGTCAAATCTGCCGGATTGATGCCCGCCTGTTCCAGGTTGTGGCGCATTTTCACCGATTCCTGCTCATTCGGGTGCTTTTCTGCCAGTGCGCAGGCTTGCAGCAGCCTGCGTACTTCGTCCTTGTTCGTCAGGTCTGCGGCGATTTTGCCGTCCGGCGTTGCGGGATGAAGTCGTGCACCTTTAATCAGAAGGAAATCAATGATGCCGGTGTCGTTCAGCTGTACGGCATTCATCAGGGGGGTATAGCCCTGGGCATTGGGGGTGTCGACCCCCAGACCGGCCTGAATATCGGCCAGCTGGCGTTTCATGTCGGCTTCCTGGTCGCTCAGAGGTGCAGAGTAGCTTGCAATTGCCCGCAGCATCGGGTCCGTGCCGGGAAGAAATGCCACCACGACCGCCCCCAGTGTGGACAACAGCAGGGTGATGGAAAGGGCTAATTGTTTTCCGGTGAGCCGAAACTTCATACCGCACCTACTATAGCACCAAAGAGGCGGCTTCGTCAAACCGAAAACCGCCGAATTATGCGCGAATCAGCGCGGTGTGCAGGGCTGCGGCCACGGCTTCGGGGTCGGTGCCGGTTTCGCTCAGCCGGGTGAAGTGGGTGGCATCGGAATAATGCACCACATTCAGCGTGATAGTGCCGTCCGGGTTGATTTCAGCATAGCCCCCCACCGGTACAGAGCAATCGGCCTGTAGCAGGTTCAGGAATGCGCGCTCGCAGGAGATGCAGCGGTAGGTGGGCGTATGGTTCACCCGGGAAATCAGATTATGGGCGGTGGTGTCATCCATGCGGCATTCAAGGGCAATGGCTCCCTGACCCAGCGCCGGCGGGAAGTCCTGCACCGGCAGGCCCATCACGTGTACTTTTTTGCCTTCCACCTCAAAGGAATCGCGGTCGTATCCCAGTCGATTCAGCCCGGCACGTGCCAGCAGGGTGGCCGAAACTTCGGGATTCTCCACCATCTTGCGCAGACGAGTGGCCACATTGCCACGCACCGGCACGGTGGTAGCCTTGCCGCCCCAGTAGGTGTGAACCATGTGGCTGCGGCGTACGCTGCCGGTGGCAATCACCATGTTGTTCACATCGGCATTCTCTTTCATGACTAGCACATCCTGAATCTCCTCGCGGGGCAGCACTGCGGCCAGTTCGAAGCGGGAATCCAGCACTCCCGGCATATCCTTGAGGCTGTGCACGGCGCAGTCAATTTCGCCAGCCGCCAGAGCTTCCTCGATGGCGGCAATGAACACACCCTTGTCGCCTGTGTTGGTTGCGCTGTTCACCATGTGCAGAGGAATATCCGTTCGCTGATCCCCTGCGGTGGAAATGATGGTGATGGTGCATTCCAGCCCCGGATTGGCAGCCTTCAAGGCGGCTATGGCCTGGTGAGTCTGTGCCAATGCAAGTTCGCTGCCGCGTGTGCCGATTCGGAGTGTGCTCATGCCCGGTATTCTACCTCAGCCGCTCCGGCATGGCAATCCCCAATTAAGCCAGCGGATGTGAATCCGCCTACTGGTAAATATCCACGCCCAGCTTCTGCATGTCAGTGAGCGATACGGCGCAGGGATCCGGTGCTACCCAGTGGCCGGGCTCCAGTTCACGCGGGGTGAGATCCATGCCAACCGTGGCATCCAGATACGGATGATTGATGCGGCGTCCGAAGGCGCTGCCCGGTAGCGGGTCAATGGGGGAGGGAACATCCCCCGGCAGAATGGGTGTGTTCTGCCGCTGCGTAGGATCCGGAATAGGAATGGCAGAGAGCAGGGCACGGGTGTAGGCGTGGCAGGGGTGGTCGTACAGCCGGTCAGCATCTGCCATTTCCACAATCTTGCCCATGTACATGACAGCCACGCGGTCCGATATGTGGCGAACCACAGACAAATCATGCGAAATGAACAGGTAGGAAAGATTCAGTTCCTGCTGCAGGTTCAGCAGTAGGTTCAGCACCTGGCTCTGCACGGAGACATCCAGCGCGCTCACGGCTTCATCCAGCACCAGCAGCTTGGGCCCCATTACCAGGGCTCGGGCAATGCCGATACGCTGGCGCTGGCCGCCGGAGAATTCATGCGGGAATTTCTCCAGCGCTGTGGAGGGAAGTCCTACCAGATCCAGCAGGGCAGCCACGCGCTTCTTTCGGCTGGCGTTGGTACCCAGTCCGTGAATCATCAGAGGCTCGGAAATGATATGGCGCACTGTCATGCGCGGGTTCAGCGAGCCTGCCGGGTCCTGGAACACCATCTGCACCTTGCGGCGCAGACTGCGCAACCGCCATTGGGCGCGGTGGGTTACATCGTGGCGCATGAATCGGATGGTGCCTGCGGTGGGTTCCAGCAGGCGTACAATGCAGCGGCCGATGGTGCTTTTGCCGCAGCCGCTCTCGCCCACTAGGCCCAGGGTCTCACCCGGTGCGATGCTGAAGGAAACATCATCCACTGCTTTCAGCGTGCCCACGCGCTGGCCGAACACGCCACCGCGTACGGGAAAGTGCATGCTCAGCTTCGATATTTCCAGTATATTCTCCATGGTATGCGGTGTTCCTCGTAATCTACCATGACTGCCGCTCCATTGCAAGTCAATACAAGGTCTGCATGGAGATGATAACGAAAAAACTCCGCAAGCAACAAACTTGCGGAGTTTTTACGGACAGGGAGGGATTCGAACCCTCGGTACGCTTTTGACGTACACACGATTTCCAATCGTGCTCTTTCGACCACTCAGACACCTGCCCATGCTTAGCATGAACCCTTGGTGAAGGGGTGCGGCCGGAATATACACGAAAATCAGGATGCTTGCAAGCTAAATCTTGCAAAAAAGTTGAATTTTTTCTCTTATTTGAGTTTCTGGGTGAGCTTGAAATGCAGTTTTGCTACGTCCTGGAGTCGCTCTCGCCCATGAGTATCAATGAAATGTTGTGCTGCGCGTGTGACATGCGGTGCGCAGCCCAGGGGCATGGGGCAGTTGCTGGCGGCAGCAGTCTGCTGCATCCACTGTACAAAGCGTGCGCGGGCGAGGATGGAGGCGGCTGCCACGGCTACATCGCTTTCGGCTTTAGTGCGTTGCTCCAGCTGCACGGGAATATGGCGCTGCCCCAGGGCTCGCTTCAGTACCCACTCGTTGGCAAACTGGTCGCTCAGGGCGCGGGGGCAGGTGGGCACTTTCTCGTGCAGCGCGGCGATTACGCGCGCGTGCCCCCACGCGAGAAGTCTGTTCAGGTTGCCCATTTCGTCGTATAGTTCATTGTAGCGGCGTGGTCCGATGCAGACAACTTCATATACCACACCGGCGGTTTTCTTGATTTTTTCGGCAATGGCGCCTATTTTCTTATCATCGGGAATCGCCTTGCTGTCCTTGCAGCCCTGTCGCACTAGTTCTGCCGCGCAACGCTCATCTGTATATACGCCGGCGATGACCAGTGGGCCGAAGTAGTCGCCCTTGCCGCTTTCATCTACGCCAAAGTGGGGTGTGGTATCCACCAGGGCGGGGAGTGTGCTGCTCAGTGCTGGTGCTTTTTCCTCAGGCTGCAGCTGAAGAATGTTTGTCAGGAAGTCATCCGAGCCGCGTCCTTGGATGAGTAAACGCCCTTTTTTCGGGTAAAAGGCCACATTCACCTCAGCCGCTTCAAAGCAGTAGTCCGCGTACTCTCGCGAGGCTGCCTTGAATGCTTGATTGCACTCTAATTTTCTTTTCAGAGCGGCGGCTTCGCCCTGGCTTAGCTGGATGCTGTATTGATTTGCCATGTCCTGGTACTAGAATGCGGTGAAATTCACGATGCGTCAATCCAAAATCCCCGATTTTATTTAAAAAATCGGGCTTGTGACACAAAAATCAGGCTTTTTTATCATTTTAGGCGAGACAAAAGGATTTTTTTGGTCTACAATGTGCCCGGCTTTTCAACAAAGCGATTTTATTATGGCAAATACGATTACTAAGAGAGAGCTTGTAAACAAGGTATGCGCTGAGCTGGATAACGGTTTCACGCAGAACGAAGTGCTTGACATCATCCAGAAGACCATCGAGCTGATTACCGATGCTCTGGGTAAGGGTGATCGCGTTGTGCTGCGCAACTTCGGCACCTTCACCGTGAAGGAAGTGAAGCCCAAGGTTGGCCGCAACCCCAAGGATCCCGCCAAGAACGTTCCGATTCCTGCCCGCACTGTGGTTAAGTTCAAGGTTGGTAAGAACCTTAAGGAAGCTGCCGCTCAGGTTTCCGAGTAAATCATGCCGGCACACATGTGCTAGAGGACGAGGACGCATCTATTTCATAGACGCGTCCTTGTTCTATGATAAGCAAATCTGTAAATTTTTCGCTTCCTGACAACATGAAACTGAGAATTGCCGTACAATCCAAGGGCCGCCTGAACGAAGATACCATGGCTATTCTTACCGAGGCCGGCATTAAGGTGAGCTCTTCGAAGCGCACTCTTCTAGTGGCTGCTCGTAAGTTCCCCATGGAGGTGCTTTACCTGCGCGATGACGATATCCCCGAGACTGTGACCGATGGTGTGGCCGATATCGGCGTAGTGGGCCTTAACGAGTATCTGGAGCGCCAGGGCGATGCCGACATTGTGAAGAATCTCGGCTTCGGTGGATGCCGCCTGAGCATAGCCATTCCCAAGGAACATGAGTACACGGGGCCTCAGTGGCTCCAAGGGCGCCGCATTGCTACTTCCTATCCTGTCATTCTTCGTAAATGGCTGGAGGAGCAGGGTGTTCAGGCTCATATTCATGTAATTACGGGGTCGGTGGAAATTTCCACCGGTATCGGTCTGGCTGATGCCATCTTCGACATCGTAAGCAGCGGTGCCACGCTGGTGAGCAACAACCTGCGCGAGGTGGAGGTTGTGCTGGAGAGTGAGGCGGTGCTTATCGCCAATAAGAACCTCTGCGCTGAGAAACGCGAGATTCTGAATAAGCTGCTTTTCCGCATGGATGCTGTGATGACGGCTGCCGACAAGCGCTACGTGCTCATGAACGCCCCGAAGGACTGCGTGGAGCAGATTGTGGCTGTGTTGCCGGGCGTGAAGAGCCCCACTATCATGCCGCTGGCCCAGGAGGGCTGGTGCAGCATTCACACCGTGCTGGATGAATCCTGCTTCTGGGATATCATCGGCAAGCTTAAGGAAGCCGGTGCTCAGGGTATCCTGGTGCTTCCTATCGAAAAAATGATTCTCTAATTTCTTAATTTTCATGACCATCATAACGGAACCGACTCGTGAACAGTGGACGGAGCTTGTGCGCCGTCCGGCTTTTGATGTGACGCAACTCTTTGATGTGGTGCGCCCCATCATGGATGCCGTGCATACGCATGGTGACCAGGCGCTGCATGAGTACGGTCACCGTTTTGATGGCGTGGAACTGGAGGAACTGGCGGTTTCCCCCGCCGAAGTGCAGGATGCCGCAGCCCAGGTGCCGCAGGAGCTGAAGGAGGCCATTGAGCTGGCATACTGCAACATTTATGATTTTCATGAGTTGCAGTATGCCGCCCAGGCTCCGGTGAAATTGCAGACCGCCCCCGGCGTGGAATGCGAGCAGCGCACGCTGCCCATTCAGCGCGTGGGGCTCTATGTGCCTGGTGGCCAGGCTCCGTTGTTCTCCACGGTGCTCATGCTGGCTATTCCTGCCGCAGTGGCCGGGTGCGAGGACGTGGTACTCTGCACGCCTCCCGGCAAGGACGGCAAGGTGAATCCGGCCATTCTCTTTGCCGCAGACCTCTGCGGCGTGAAACGCATTTTCAAGGTTGGTGGGGCGCAGGCCATTGCTGCCATGACCTACGGCACCAGCTCTGTGCCGAAGGTTGATAAGATTTTCGGTCCGGGTAACGCCTATGTGACCGCTGCCAAGCAGCTGGCTTCTCTGGCAGGTGTGGCCATTGATATGCCCGCCGGCCCCAGCGAGGTGGAAGTGCTGGCAGATTCCACCTGCGTGCCTGCTTTTGTGGCTGCAGATCTGCTGAGCCAGGCAGAGCATGGCCCGGATAGTCAGGCTATGCTGGTAACCACGGATGCCGCTGTGGCAGAGGCCGTGGCTGCCGAGGTGGAGAAACAGCTGGCCGAGCTGCCCCGCAAGGAAATTGCCGCCAAGTCCATTGCCAACAGCCGCATCATTGTGCTGGCTGATAAGCAGGATGCCATCGATTTTACCAACGCCTACGCCCCGGAGCACCTTATCATCGCCATGCAGGATGCCGCCGCTGTGGCTAAGGAAACCACCAACGCCGGTTCCATTTTCCTGGGCAACTACAGCTGCGAAAGCGCCGGCGACTACGCCAGCGGCACCAACCACACGCTGCCCACCATGGGCTGTGTGCGTGCCTACAGCAGCCTGTGCATCGACAGCTTCCAGCGCAAGCTCACCCTGCAGACCCTCACCCCGGAGGGTATTCGCAGCATTGGCAGTACGGTGGAGCTCATGGCCCAGGCCGAGCAGCTGGATGCCCACGCCCGCGCCATGACTCTGCGCATGCAGGCTGTGGCCACCATGCCGCAGGAAGAGCAGGGTACCGGCATTGCCCGCCTGGTGCGCCCGAATATCCTGAAGCTCAAGCCTTACAGCTCTGCTCGTGATGAGTATGCCGGCAAGGCTGCCCATGTGTTCCTGGATGCTAACGAATGCCCGCACAACGCCCCGAACAACCGTTACCCCGACCCGCTGCAGTGGGAACTGAAGCAAAAGATTTCCGCCTACAAGGGCGTGGCTCCGGAGCGTATTTTCCTGGGCAACGGCAGCGATGAAGCAATCGATCTCATTTTCCGCACCTTCTGCACCCCTGGTGTGGATGAAGTGTCGGCCATTGCCCCCACCTACGGCATGTACGAGGTCTGTGCCGATATCAACAACGTGCAGTACCGCGCCATTCCGCTGGAGGAGGATTACCGCTTCGATGCTGAGAAGTTCTTGCTTTCCATCTATTCTCCCTGCACGAAGGTGGTGTTCATCTGCAGCCCGAACAACCCCACCGGCAACCTGCTGCCGCTGGAGGAAATCCGCAAGGTGCTCGATATCTTCCCCGGCATTGTGGTGGTGGATGAAGCCTATATCGACTTTGCGCCGGAGGGGTCCTCGGTCATTTCCTTGCTGGAGGAATACCCGCGTCTCATCGTGCTCAACACCTTCTCCAAGGCCTGGGCTTCTGCCGGTATCCGTCTGGGCATGGCGCTCGCCCACCCGGAAATCATCGGCCTGTTCAACAAGGTGAAGTACCCCTATAATGTGAACATTCTTACGCAGCGTGCCGCCATGGAGCGCCTGGATCACATGGATGAAATCCGCGCCTGGGCAGAGGAAGCTCTTTCCGAGCGCGCTCGCATGATGGAGGCTGTGGCTGCCTTGCCTATCTGTGAGAAGGTGTATCCCAGTGATGCCAACTTCTTCCTGGTCAAGGTGAATGATGCCTGCGGCATTTACGATGCCCTGGTGGAGCAGGGGATTATCGTGCGCAACCGTCACCGCATCACCATGTGCGAGAACTGCCTGCGCATCACCATCGGCACCCCGGCAGAGAACGACGAACTCCTCGCAGCCCTCAAGAAGTTCTGATATATGAAGAAAAAGGCACTTTTCATCGACCGCGACGGCACCATCATCCAGGAACCGGCAGACGAGCAGATTGATGCTTTCGAAAAGCTGGTGTTTGTGCCCGGCACTTTCCGTGCGCTGAGCACCATCCGCGAGCTTACCGATTACGAGTTTGTGATGGTGAGCAATCAGGATGGCCTGGGCACTGATTCTTTCCCGGAGGATACTTTCTGGCCGGTGCATAACTTCATTCTCGATACCCTCAAGGGCGAGGGAGTGGAGTTTGATGATATCCTCATCGACCGCCATTTCCCGCATGACAATGCCCCCACCCGCAAGCCGGGCACGGGCATGCTCACGGCCTATATGGATGGCTCCTATGACCTGGAGAACTGCTATGTCATCGGCGACCGCGCCACGGATGTGCAGCTTGCTCAGAATCTGGGCTGCAAGGCCTTGCAGATTGGCACCGACGGCATGGACTGGAAGAAGATTACCGAGATTCTGGTGGCTGGCGAGCGTAGTGCCGAGGTGCAGCGCACAACGCGCGAGACGGATATCTACGTGAAGCTCGAGCTTGACCGTCCCGGTTACTGCGAGGTGAGCACCGGCCTGGGCTTTTTTGACCATATGCTGGCCCAGCTTGCCCACCATGGCGGCATGGGGGTGACCATCCGCGTGAAGGGCGATTTGTATGTGGACGAGCACCACACCATTGAGGACACCGGTCTTGCTCTCGGCGAATGTCTTCGCAAGGCTATCGGTAACAAGCTGGGTATTTCGCGCTATGGCTATTGCCTGCCCATGGATGACTGCCTGTGCAGCGCTGCGCTGGATTTCGGCGGCCGCCCATGGCTGCAGTGGGAGGCTGAATACAAGCGCGAGCGCATCGGCGATATGCCCACGGAGATGTTCTACCACTTCTTCAAGAGTCTGAGCGATGCCGCGCTCATGAACCTCAGCATCAAGGCAGAGGGTGATAACGAGCACCACAAGATTGAGGGTAGCTTCAAGGCGCTGGCCCGCGCCATCCGCGTGGCTGTGCAGCGCGATGTGCGCCACCTGGTGCTGCCCTCCAGCAAAGGAACGCTTTAAGTTATGAAAGTTGCCGTAGTCAGATACAATGCGGGCAATATCCGCTCCGTCATCAATGCTCTCCACCGCATCGGCGTGGAGCCGTTGGTGTCGGATGATGCGTCTGAACTGGCCAGTGCCGACCGCGTTATTTTCCCGGGGCAGGGAGAAGCCGCCAACACCATGGTCTATCTGCGCGAAAGCGGACTGGGCGAGGTGATTCGCAACCTGAAGCAGCCTGTGCTGGGCATCTGCATCGGCCAGCAGCTGCTCTGCGCCCATTCCGAGGAGGGCGATACCCCGTGTCTTGGCGTATTCAACAGCCCGGTGGTGCGTTTCCCTTCCGCCTGCGATGAGGGGCGCGTGAAAATCCCCCAGATTGGCTGGAATACCATTGAAAATCTCCGCACGCCGCTCTTTGAGGGGCTGAAGGAGGGCGATTTTGTTTATTTCGTACACAGTTTCTATGTGCCTGACTGCGCTGAGGCCATTGCCCGCACCACCTATGGCGGTGTGACCTATGCCTCCGCCTTGTGCCGTGGCAATTTCTACACCACCCAGTTCCACCCCGAAAAGAGTGGCGACGTGGGCCTGCGCATTCTTCACAATTTCATCCACCTTTGCCATGATTGAGCTTATTCCTGCCATCGATATCATCGGCGGCCAGTGTGTGCGCCTGACCAAGGGCGACTACGCTGCCCAGAAAACCTATGACCCGCATCCCGAGGACGTGGCCCGCCGTTTTTACGATATGGGCGTGCGCCGTCTGCATGTGGTGGACCTCGATGGCGCCAAGGCCGACCATATCGTGAACCTGGAGACGCTGAAGAAAATCACCGCGCTGGGCATGACGGTGGATTTCGGCGGCGGTATCAAGCAGGAGAGCGATTTGCAGGCCGCTTTTGACCACGGCGCCGCCATGGTGACGGTGGGCAGCCTGGCTGCTACCGACCCGCAGCGCCTGCTGAAGTGGGCAGAGAAATATGGCCCCGACCGCTTCATTGTGGGGGCCGATGCGCTGAATGGCCGCGTGATGATTAAGGGCTGGCGCGAGGATGGCGGTATGAGCCTGGATGAATTCGTGAGCTTCTACATGAGCCACGGCATCACCCGCGTGCTCTGCACCGATATCTCCCGCGATGGTACCCTGGGTGGCCCGAATACGGCGCTCTACCAGGAAATCATGGCGAAACACCCCGGATGCCGCCTCATTGCCAGTGGCGGTGTAAGCTGCACTGATGACATCCGAGCCCTCGATGCCGCCGGTATTCCCTCCGTCGTTTTCGGCAAGGCCTACTACGAAGGCCGTATCGATTTACCCTCTCTTCTCACTATTCACTCTTAATTATTCACTATTCATTTCTTTTATGCTCGCTAAACGTATTATTCCCTGTCTGGACGTGAAGGACGGTCGCACCGTCAAAGGTATCAATTTCGTAAACCTGCGCGATGCTGGTGACCCCGTGGAGCTGGGCAAGGCCTACAGCGAGCAGGGCGCCGATGAACTCGTGTTCCTCGACATCGCCGCCACGCATGAAGGCCGCAAGACCTTCACTGATATGGTTTCCCGCGTGGCTGCCGCCATTTCCATCCCGTTCACCGTGGGTGGTGGTATTCATGAGCTGGCAGACGTAGCCCGCCTGCTGGAGGCGGGTGCCGACAAGGTGAGCCTTAACTCCGCCGCTATCCGCAACCCGCAGCTGGTGAATGAGATTGCTAACCACTTCGGTTCCCAGGTATGCGTGGCCGCCATTGATGCCCGCTGCGATGCCGATGGTTGGTACTGCTACGTGAACGGTGGTCGCATCCGCGTGGAGCGCACCCTGTTCGACTGGGCTCGCGAGGTTGCCGACCGCGGCGCCGGCGAAATCCTCTTCACCAGCATGGATCACGACGGCGTGAAGCAGGGCTTCCCGAATGAGGCTCTTGCCCGCTTGTCCGATGAACTCAGCATTCCCGTCATTGCCAGCGGCGGTGCTGGCGCCAAGGAGCACTTTGCGGATGCCTTCCGCCTGGGCCACGCCGATGCTGCTCTGGCTGCCAGCGTGTTCCACTTCGGCGAAATCAAGATTCCCGAACTCAAGCAGTACCTCCACAATGAAGGTATCTGCGTGAGACTGTAAAGGTAGATTTTATATTAAACCGACACCCCTGAGAGTCAGAGGCTCAAAGGGGTGTTTCATGTATAGCAGAGACATGAAGAAAATCGTACTGATTCTATTTGTCCTGGGCTTGCTGCTGATGATGTTCAAGCCGCGCTGGGCCCGGGTGGGCGGTATCAGCTGGTGGCATATTACCGCACCAGGTTCTTCGTCTACGCAGTGCATTGTCGAGGTTGTTTCCTGGCAGGGGGAGATGATTTATTGCCGCTTTTTCAGCCCTCCCGTGGATGTTTCTGTGGAGCATGAGGGGTATTTAATGCTCACAACCTGGCGGGATGACGACCCGTTGCGTTATTATGATGTGCAGCAGAGAGCATTTATATCCGAGCAGGAACTGAGCCGTCGCAAGCCTGCACGGGTTCCCCGGCCTTCATCCAATATATATGATGACTGGGCATTGACCGATTTGTACAGCATTGCCGGCGGCACGCAATTCCAGGTAAAAGGAGACTGGATTCAATATGTGGAGAAGAATCTTCCCCGCCGTTAGTACCTGAGCTGCCAGGACCCCGGTTTTTCAGTGCTGATTTTCGGCATTATGTTGCTGAAATATCGTAGGCGCTTCGTGTAGCTGTAAAAAAAGGTGGCAATTTCTTGAACTTGTGGTATACTCTGCCCGCAACCGCTTAATTCCGCGTATGACAATCGACTTTGACAAGTGCGGCGGCCTGGTGCCCGCCATTATTCAGGACTCCACCACGGGCAAGGTGCTCATGATGGGGTATATGAATGCTGAATCCTTTGCCAGGACTCAGGAAACCGGGCGTGTGTGCTTCTACAGCCGCAGTCGCCAATGCCTGTGGACCAAGGGCGAGACCAGCGGTAATTTCCTTGATGTGGTAAGCATCAAGGTGGATTGCGACAACGACACGCTGCTCATTCAGGCCACGCCGCATGGCCCGGTGTGCCACACCGGCACGGATACCTGCTGGGGTGAGAAGAATGAGTCCAGCCCGCTGCTCTTCCTCACCGAACTGCAGGATTTCATCAACAAGCGCCACGAGGAGATGCCCGAAGGTTCCTACACTACCAGTCTGTTCCGCGATGGTATCAACCGCATGGCTCAGAAGGTGGGCGAGGAAGCTCTGGAAGCCTGTCTCGAAGCCTGCAACGGCACCAACGAACGCCTCATCTACGAGGCTTCCGATATGTTCTACCACCTTATCGTGCTGCTCACCTCCAAGGGGCTGCGCATCGAGCAGGTTATCGAGGAACTGGCCTCCCGCCACAAGCCGGGTTGGAAAAAACACTGATTTTTCCATAAAGAAAAAGCGAAAGCCCCGGTTTTGCCAGGGCTTTTTAAGCAGCTCTCGCCGTCCTAGCGGGGCATGTGCCAGTGACGACCCGCTATATTTCCTGCTTTGATGAGGCATCGTTTGGACGTAGCCGTCAAACGCATGCTATCGCCCTTTTCCTGGCTAATCCCGTCTGGGGAGGTCATCATCAGAGTTGGCGGAAGAATTGCTCAACGGGGTACATGGGAACGTCTACGGGAACATTTCCTAAATCCTGCACTTCTTCGGTTTCAAAGTTGAAGTAGTGGAGTGCGCCGGATTTCTGGCGGAGATAGAGTTCGGTGGGGTGCTTTTTCCAGCCAGCCTCTCCTCCCTGGAATCCGATGCGGCAATACCAAGGCTCCTCCGTCTCGCTCAGACCGCTCATGGGGGAAACATGAACACTGTAGAAGGTGGTGCCGTCGATATCGTAGGTGTGCAGGTACCACCGGCGCGTGCCGTTGTCGTACAAGTCTTTTGTGTTGAAGAAACACCCGATGAGCGGGCCTGCCAGCACGAGGGTGATAAGCCCGAAACACCCTAGTCCGCAGCCGTTTTTTGCACCTTTCTGTCGTGCCTTGATGAGGGCTCTGCCTATGAAGAAAAGAACCAGCAGAGCCAGGCAGGGCAGGATGTAGGGCTCGATGTAGAGGTACATATCTCAGAATTCCGGCATCTCGCGGAGGCCGGGAACCTCGCCGTCCCTGGCAGGTGCGGGTGCAGGGGCTGGCGTGGGGGCTTCCTTGATGTAGACCTTGGGGCGGTTGGCCTTGGCGGCAGCTTCTTCCTCGGCCTTAATGGTCTCCAGAGCATTCTGCAGTTTGATATCCGGAGCGCCGCCGTAGAGGATGGTGCTGCGCTTGCTGATGAGCACCACCGTGGGCAGCTCATCGACGCGATAGGTAATGCCGGCGGTCCCCTGGGCGTTATCGGTGAATGAGGTGGCGATGCCGAGCTCCTGCAGCGCTTTCTGCTGTTCCTCCGGCGTGGAATGGGGCATGATGGGGCATATCTCGACCCCCGGATACTGGGCCTTGAGCTTATCGATATCGCGCACCATGGCGGCACCTGCGGGGTCGGAGGGTGACCAGAAGATGAGAAGGTTGGGCTTCTGCGTGATGGGGAAACGGTGCTCCACCCCCTCCTGGTTGCGCACGGTAATCTGCGGAGCAATGCAGCCCACGGCCAGGTGGCGCAGGTAATAAGCCTGCTCCATGGCTACCTCGGTAAGCGGCTGGCTGCCGAAGCGAGTGTCCTTATCGGAGAGGAGGATGGATTGCTTGAGATAGTAGACGCGCTTGGCCCGGGCCATGGATTCACTGCCCTCTACACTGCTGACCAATGGGTTGTTGAGCATGCGGCTCATTCCAAGGGCGGCGCAGGCGCGGGCGCCTTTGTTCTGGTTGCGCTGGTAAATCTTCTGCAGAATTTCGTATTCGCGCACGCTGGATGTGGCGGAAAGACTGGGACAGACAGCACCCACGCCGGGGCTGTTGAAATGCACGCGGCTCAGGGAGTCCACAATCGCATTGCCGAACCAGGTGAGCTGGGCTTGCTCCTCCTCCGTGAATGCGGCGGTAAAGGCCTGTGGGTGCTCCAGAATCCAGACAATGGCAGGCAGCGCCCAGGGTTTATCGAATTCAAAGGTGGGAATGCTGCCCTTGCCCTTAGGATTCGGGCGGGTGCCGGTGCGGCCGTTGATGCTCTGCCAGAGCTGCGGGGCGATTTCGCGCGCATTCGGCGGAACCAGCGCTGCGCGGGCGGCATCGCTGTCTGCTGCCTGCATGGCGGCTTCGTAATCAGCCACTTGCTGCTGCCAGGTATTCAGTGCTTGCTGCATTGCTTCTTCCGTGGCATGGGTGGTCAGGCTGATTGCCATGGCTGCTGTAGCAAATATCTTCTTCATGCCCTCATTATATAACCATTTGTTGCTGATTGGCAAGTTGAAAGCAGGACAGTGGAGTTGCACGTGTTAAAGTCATAGGGCTGCGCATCGGTTGCAATATGCTTGACTCGTCGTGGGTAAGAGTGTTAGAATCCCCGGCGGAGGGGGGGTGAAAAATAATTAGACATTATGATACAGCTGATAACAAAAAGTGGCATGGGAAATCAAATGTTTGAATATGCGTATGCTATGTATCTTCATAAAGCTGGTAAGAAGGATGATATCTATGTAAACGGTTGCGTTCAGCCATATATGCGCGATCACCGTAGATTGAGCCTTCATCATTTCAAACTGACTCCGTATACTCATATCTTGTCCGGCGTTTCAGCTGTCGTGCACTTGTTGCGTGCTTTGTTTTCAGTTTTGGTTACCGTCGGCCCAATGAAATATGTTAAGTTTTTACGACAAGGATGTACTCTTGTCGGAGAGGAACAAAAATTACTGAAGAACAAAGGGATATATTTTATCCGCGATATTTTTTGCTGGCCTCAGCTGGTTGATTCATGCAAAAATAAGTATGTGTTCGGCTTTTTTCAGTCTTCTGCATGTTTCAATGATATACAAGAGGAATTGAGAGAGGCTTTTACCGTTGTTACTCCTCCTTCCTGCCAGAATGCCGCATTGATTCAAGAAATTAGTTCATGCAACGCGGTTTGCTTGCATGTCCGACGGGGTGATTATGCAGATTATGCTCAGTTGCAGGTATGTGATTATGATTATTACCGGACTGCCGTTCAGCAAGCCTGTGAGGTAT
>JAGBZE010000080.1 GCA_017628435.1 Akkermansia sp. | reverse complement strand
GCTGCCGTATTTGAGGTAGGTACCGATGGCGTTCTTGGGGCCATAGCCTACGTGGTCACTCTCGGAGTGGGTGTAGGCTGTGGTGCGCACCACGCGGTTGAGCTGGCGCGGGTGATAGAAGGGGAAGGAGTGTTTGTCGCGCCCGAGGTTAGGGAGGCGGCGATCCGGCATGGCGGAGCGACGGGGGGCTGCCGGGGTGATGAATCCGCGGCTGGTGGCGTCCGGGTTGTAGGCGGCCGCCTGTGCCTCCGGCATTCCTGCCAGAGCCGCCAAAGTCAGAGCGGCCAGGATGAGTGCCTTGTTGAAGATGTTTTTCATGAAATTTGCAGTGAAGGTGATACGTGACTCTGTGCGCACCCCGAACCGATGGGTGCGGCGTGGGGGGATACTAGCACGAACAGGGGGGCTTTGGCAAGTGTTTTGTCTGTTTGTTGGGCTGTGAGGTGTCAAGATTTATCGATGTCAGGTGGTGGTTTTTGATAAAAAGATGACGCAGTTGGGGTATCGCGCGTGTGCGCGCGAGGCTTTTCGTGCCGCTTAATGCCTGTTTTGATGCGGGTTTTAGAGGATTTGTTTAAGAAAAGTTTACTTTCTTTCCGACATGACACAATGAATGATTACCAGGTGGTGCTGACACACCCGCCAAAGTGGAAAATTTACTTAGCGTTTCCTGATTTTTTTGTTCTTCACAAATCTATGAAGAGAGCTTCGGTCAAGGAAACGGCAGGCAAGGATTTTTTGCGCAGGTGATGGCGAGCTGGAAAGCTCGGATGGTGCTGGAGGGGTTGGCTAAGCCCTTGCCGGCGATACCGAAGGCGGTGCCGTGGTCGGGGCTGGTGCGGTAGCGTGGGAGCCCGAGGGTGACGTTGACGGCGTTGTCAAAGTCGAGCAGTTTGAGGGGGATGAGAGCCTGGTCATGATAGGGGGCCAGGATGGCATCGAAGTGGCCAAGCGCGGCATCTCGATACACGCACTCGGGCACGCAGGGACCGGTAAAGCGTGCCCAGGGAAGGGTTGCGCTGAGCTGCTGTACAGCGGGGGCGATGATGCGAGCCTCCTCATCGCCAAAGGCTCCGTTTTCGCCATTGTGGGGGTTGAGCCCGGCTACGGCTATGTGTGGGGTAGGCTTGCCGCTGGTGCGGCGCACGAAATCTGCCAGCAGGGTACCGATGCGGACGAGCCCTGCGGTGGTGAGCAGTCGGGGCACATCTGCCAGGGCAGTGTGAATGGTGCCGAGGGCTACGGTGAGCCGCTGGCCGGTGAGGCACATGGCGAAATCCGACGCCCCGAGGCGGTCTGCAAAGAATTCGGTCTGCCCGGGGAAGTGGAAGCCGACGCTGTGCAGGTTTTCTTTGCAGACGGGGGCGGTGACCACGGCATCGATGCGGCCTTCCTTCAGGGCGGCGGCGGCGTTTTCCAGCTGTTCGAGCGCGGCTTGGGCGGTTTCGCGGGTGGGACATCCGGGGGTGGCGTTAATCGCGGGGCCCATGGGGCGGAATTCCGCCTGTTTACCAGCCATGGCAGCCAAGGCGGCGCGCATGATTTCCGGACCGATTCCGGCCTGGTCGCCCAGGGTGTAGCCGATGATGGGACGATGCATGGAATTGACGATTGACTATTGACTAATGACGATTGACGCTGGGGAATCAGGCTTCTTCGGCGGTATCGTCATCCAGCAGGCCGGGGACGGAGCCAGCGGGGGTAGGGGTGTTCTTATCGCTGCCGGTCGGTGCGGCGGGCGCAGGCTTTTCGGCTTCCTTAATTTGCGGGCGGAAGGAGCGGGATGTGTTGATGTACTGGGCGTTGGTGTCGCGTTTTTCGAACTGGAGTTCGGAGTTGACGGAGGTATGGTAGGCGGCCGTAATCATCAGTGCGAGGATTACGGGAACTAACAGGAGACTGCCCAGACATGTCTTCATATGCTGCCGTTCATTCTATCCCCCAAGGCGTGGGAATGCAAGCTCCAATCGCCGCCATGGCAGAAAAGAGACTAAATTCCGCGGGTGTTGGCAAAGCTCTGCCAGCGGCGGAAGGTGTAGCAGAGGATGGACACGGCAGCCATGATGAGCCCGATTCCGGGGGTGATGTGGTTGCTGTCATTGTGAGCCATCAGGAATATACCGGAGGCCGTGAGGAGGATGCTGCTGCCCAGCAGCAGGCCCATGTGGAGCAGGGGGAGCCGCAGGATATCTACCCGGCTGGCTGTGGCATTCCACACGCCGGAGCGCAGGCTGGACAGCGCCAGAGCTATCAGGATAAAATGCGCTGTGATAGCCATGAATAGCAACCCGATGATTTCCTGCCCCTCCAGCATGCGTGTTCTGACTCGGTGTCGGTTATCCCACAGGGGGGATTCGTACGTGGAAATGTAGGCATCCGGGTCGGAGAGGTCGAGCTGGTTGCCATACTGGCGGGCTATGATGTAGAAGGTGTCTTTCCCGGTGTAGTATTGAAGGTAGCATATATCCTCCCCGCCCTCGGTGGAGAGGACGATATGCGGTGATTCCGGTGAGAGTGCACGAATCTGGTATCCGGGTTCAGCCTGGGTGAATGTAAGATCCTTTGCAGGAATGGGGGTGGTATAGTAGATATAGGCTGGCAGCCAGTGAAAATGGGGGATGCGAAAGGCTCCCAACTGCCCCTGGCCGGTGATGCAGGCTCGTGAGGTTGCCGGGCCGGTAGTGTCGCGGCGCAGCGGTGGCAGGGGATTGGCGTTCAGTTGCTTTTCAATTTCTTCCCTCTTTATGAACTCGAGTTGATCGTATTTCTGGTCGGGACTCAGGGTGGTGGTGCGTGTCAGGATGGGGGCTTTTACCTGCACTCCTGTGAGTGGGTCGCAGGTCATGGTGTCGGTGGTGATGATGCCGCTGAGCTTGACCAGCTTGCCTTCGTGTGCCGGATTAACGGCATCGGGGGTGGCGGCGTAGATGGGCTCAGATTGGTATGTGAGTATGCAATCTGACACGCAGAACGCGGTAATCGCAGTGGTGAGAGCCAGGAGCATCCCGGCACCACACAGGATACCTGCATGCACCAGCACCCAGCCCCAGCGTAGAACTGGCGCGGGTAAGATGTGGCCGGCCAATTGGTTAAGGGTGGTCTCAATGCTGTTCCAGATGTGCCCGGGGTGTTCCATATGATAGGGTATGATAGGCGAAGCCCCGGGCGCGTTCAATGATAAAAAACAGACATGCGGCGTTTTTCTGCTTTCTTTGTGCGGAAAAGGGCGTATAATGCAGCCGTTCACTTAAATTTTTTATCATGAAAATCTGGTTTGATGGCAAGCTGGTTGACCGGGACGAGGCTAAGGTCTCCGTCTTTGATCATGGTGTACTGTACGGCGATGGCTGCTTTGAGGGCATCCGCTTCTACTCCGGCAAGGTGTTCCGCCTGGAGGAGCATATTGTGCGTCTGTTTAACTCCATGCGTTACCTCATGATTGAGCTGCCCTGGAGCTTCGATGAGGTGTGCGAGGCCACCAAGGAGACTGTGGCTGCCAGCGGCATGGAGGATGGCTACATCCGCCTGGTGGTGACCCGAGGTGTGGGTGACCTGGGCTTGAATCCCCGCAACTGCCCCAAGGCCAGCATGTTCATTATTGTGCAGGATATCGCCCTGTATCCCAAGGAGATGTACGAGAAGGGCCTGAGCATGATTACCTCTTCCTTCCGCCGTCCGAACCCGGATATTCTCTGCCCACAGGTGAAGAGCCTGAACTACCTGAATGGTATTTCTGCCAAGATTGAGGCTGTGGCCGCCGGTGCCGGCGAGGCGCTCATGCTGAACCAGCGTGGCAATGTGGCCGAGTGTACGGGTGATAACATTTTCATCGTGGTGAATGGTGAGGTGCAGACCCCTCCGCTGACGGAAGGCGGTCTGGGTGGCATTACCCGTCACGCTGTGATGGATATCTGCGCTGAACTGGGTATTCCCTGTGTGGAGAAGGTGATGAACCGCTTTGACGTGCTCTGCGCTGATGAATGCTTCCTGACCGGCTCTGCCGCTGAGGTGATTGCCGCCACTTCTCTGGATGGCCGCACCATCGGCACCGGAGTGGCCGGCCCCGTGACCAAGCGTATTCTGGCCCGCTTCCAGCAGCTTGTGCGCGAGTAAGCATCTGCTTTAGAGATTCAACCGGGGGCGGCAGGTGCAGAACTTGTCGCCCCTTTTCTTTACACTGCTATGGAGACATTGTACGAGGGACGCTTCCTGAACATGGTGCGCGAGGGACACTGGGAATACTGCCAGCGAGTGAACAATACAGGTGCGGTGATGGTGTTTGCCTGCACCCCGGAGCGCAAGGTGCTGCTGGTGGAGGAATTCCGCCCGCCTATCGGGCGGCGTTGCCTGTGTTTCCCTGCCGGGCTCAGTGGCGATGAAGGTCCGGAGAGCGATTCTGCCGCCGCCCGCCGCGAATTGCTGGAGGAAACCGGCTACGAGGCTGACGAGATGCGGTTCCTGTTCCATGGCCCGTCCTCCCCGGGGCTTACCTCGGAGAGTCTTTCGTTTTTTCTGGCCCGCGGGTTGAAGCGTGTGGCTGCCGGCGGAGGCGTGGATGCGGAGAATATCACCGTGCGCGAGGCTCCGCTGGATGATATTGATGCCTGGCTGGCTGCGCAGGTGGAGCAGGGGATTGCTCTCGACCCCCGCATCTACACCGGCTTGTACTTCCTGAAACAAGTAGAGTGCTGAGGCCTGAAATTAGTAATATAGCCGTAGCTCAGGTGGATGTCACAGCCCTGGAATCCAGCTCCAGAATTCGGCATGTTCTCCTTGACAATTCCCGGGGGCTGGTGTATACGGTGCGCATGATTATTGACACACATTGCCACCTGGTGCACGATAAGTATGAAGATCTGGAACAGCTGCGGGTAGATTCGCTGGCGCTGGGGGTAGGGCACTGTGTGTCGCAGGGTACGCACCCGCAGGACTGGCTTCCGCAGCTGGAGATTGCCCGCCGTATGCCGGATTTTGTGACATCCTGCCTGGCGGCGCATCCCTCAGAGGCCACGAATGTGAGCGATGCTGATTTTGAATACATGGCGGATTTGTGCCGCCAGCATCCGCAGGCTGCCATTGGCGAAACGGGGCTGGATTATTTCTGGGATGCTCCGGAGGGATGGGACGAGGCTGTGTACCACGCCCGCCAGAAAGTGTTGCTTGAGAAGCATTTTGCGCTGGCAGAGGAGCTGGGGTTGAATATTTCCCTGCACACGCGTGATAAGGAAGGCACCGCCTGCTTTGATGATGCTTTTGCCATTGCCCGCAATTTCCCGAAGGTGCGCCCTGTGTTCCACTGCTTCATCGGCAGCAAGGCTCAGGCCGATTCCATCTTTGAAAAGCTGGATGGCATGGTGTCATTCACCGGCATCATTACCTTCAAGAAAACCACGGATGTGCAGG
>JAGBZE010000079.1 GCA_017628435.1 Akkermansia sp. | reverse complement strand
GGTGGCGGGCATTTCGGTAGCAGGGTTGCTCAGGCGCTGCATCTGCGCGGCTGCGAGCTCGTGGTAGTAGCGGATGCGGCACACGTTGCCATAATAACAGATGCCCATGATGGTGACCCATATCATGATGAGTGACATAAGGGCCGTGGTGAGTACGCCGCCAAGGCCGAATTTCTTCTTGAATGAGAAGAGCTGGGAAATCCACACCATGCCGTGGAAGAAGATGAGCAGAATGAGAATGGAAACGCTCCAGGCCAGAGCCTGCACCATCCATGGTTGCGGCGTGTCTGTGACAAAGGCTACATAGGTGAAGCCGTTTTTCTGCAGGAACATCCAGGCGGCTACAGCGCTGGAAACGGCCACTGCCAGCAGAATCATCCTGATGACGCCTTTGATGAGGGCGAAAACAAGAATGGCCACGGCCAGAATGGCCAGTATGGTGAGTATGATGTGGGTGTTGTCCATGGTGAATGAGTACGTGGGAAATCAAGGTGTATATCGGCGCAGCTGCTGCAGTGCTTCGGTGGCGCCGGGGTGCTGCGGGTTGAGTTGAAGTGCTTTCTGTATGGCGCGGCGGGCAGCCTGGTGCTGGCCGACTTCGATGAGGATGAGCCCCAGACGGTACTGCGCCTCGGCGTTTCGGGGGTGTTCCTTTGCGCATTCCAGCATTTGGCGCAGCGCATCCACCGGACGGTTCCGGCGTGCCAGGAAAACGGCGTAGTCCATGCGTGCCACTGCGCTGGCGGGGTCTCGGGTTACGGCCCTGCGGTATTGGATATCGGCCACAGCGGCATTTCCAGCGGCGCTGGCCAGCATGGCCAGTTGCATGGCGCCGGTGGGTTGGTCTGCCTGGTGTGTGGCGGTCTGCTGCATTTCGCGCAGTAACGGGTGGTTTTTAGGCAGATTCGGGAACAAGCGCCAGCCGGCAGCGTGGCGTACGCTGCGCGTCTTGTCTGCCAGGGCCTTGCGGGCTGCATCACCGCCCAGCAGCTCGGCGGCTGCGGCACGCACCAGGGCGTCGCCATCCTGGGTGGCGCCCAGTGCCAGTGCCTGCACCTCCGGGGTGAGGGGGAACTGAGCCAGCAGCCCCAGCAGGGTGGCTCGCCAGGCGGGAACCTCCTCTGCGGCATAGGCTGCAACAAGTTCCTGCACGCTGCCTTTGCCTTGCATGGCGTGTCCGGCCGCGCGGAAACGCTGGCGGTATTTGCCCAGGCGCTCTTCCTTATAGCGATTTTCCAGGTACTCCATGCACCACTGGTGGTCTTTATCCTTGTGGCAGTTCAGGCAGGCATTCGGCACGCCGAGTTCGATGCTCATGCGCGGGTCCGGCCAGTGCAGGGCATGGTCGCGGCGCGGGTCGCGCCCCATATAGGTCATGCGGGGCATGTGGCACTCCACGCAGGGCATGGCTTTGCCTCCACAAAGCTTGTTGTGACCTACCTGCGGAGCCAGCACCCCGTTGATGCTCCGGTTGTTACCGTGGCATTGCAGGCAGAGGGCATCGTTTTCCACCGGCTGGGTCACCCTGCCGGAGTGCGGGTCATGGCAGTCAAAGCAGGTTACACCCGTGCGGCCCATGCGGTGCAGCCGGAAGCTTGTTTCGCAGTAGTCCTCCTCCAGCTGCAGGCCGTTCGGGTGGAAGACGCCGGGGATTTTCGGCAGCTCCAGGCGGAAATGTTCATCGAATTTGTCACCCAGCGTGAAATCCGGGGTCAGTTCCTCGCGCCGGGCGTGGCAGCTGGCGCAGTTGTCATCGTGCTGCTCATCCGTCAACTGTCGGTCGGCACGTGCCACCAGGCAGCCATCCTGGGCGTCGGGGGTGTCTGAGACCTTGTGGCAGCGGATGCAGGTGATGCCGGGTTCCAGCCATGTGGCCTTGAAGGAATCTGTGGCCACGTCGTAATTCTTTCGGAACCCGCTCATGTGGCACCAGGCGCACTGGGATTCCCAGTTCATGCCACGGCCTGTCCAGTGACCCCACTCGCCCACCTTGCGCTCTGCGCCGCCTCGCTCCTGTTGCAAGGCATCATCCCGGAACACATCAAACCATTCCTTGCGTGCCACATCCCAGGCAGCGCTGGGGGTCTGCAGCCCACCGTCTTTCCAGCGCAGCAGGTACTGTACCAGGGGCTCGCGGCCAATTACGCCGCCCACGGTGTAGAATTTGCCGGTGGCTGTGTCGCGCATCTGGAATTCGCCGCGTGCTCCACGCGTCATTTCCAGTTCCATGCCGTGTGCCTTGATGCGCTGACCGGAAAAAGCGTCGGCATCCAGTTCCTCTCTGGTGTGGCGCCAGGCCCAGGCGTGGTCGCTGCCGGCCCACTGTTTGTATTCTTTCTGGTGGCAGGCCGCGCATTTGCGTGAAATGGAAAGCACGGATTCATCCCAATGTGCTCGCCCGGCCTCCGGGGTGGTCCCCAGGGCTGGAAGAGAAAACAGAAGGATGAGGAAAGGGCGCTTCATGCGCCCCTATTCTAACACATCCGCCCCCCGTTGCGCAAATTCAATCATGCTCCGATGGATGGAAAATTGCAAAAAAATAAAATTTAGACTTGCAATTCGGTTGGGGCTCTGGTAAAGTCTGGTCACACGCACGAGTAGCTCAGTGGTAGAGCGGCTGTCTTACACACAGTTGGTCAGGAGTTCGAATCTCTTCTCGTGTATCTCAAAACTGCTTTCTTCGCTAAGAATGGAAGCAGTTTTTTGTTTCTGCGCCTCTTGTGAAATGCTTGCGATATGAAAAATGTTATTCTGTTGATGTTGTGCTGTTTTGTTTTTGTTTCTCCTCTGTATGCGGCGAAGGATACCGGGGATAAGAAGGCTGCCGTCGCTGCGGCTGCAGAGCAGAAGAAGACTACTGCCTGGTACAAGAAGCTGGTGGATTGTGAGAAGAAGGCATTGGCCGCTCTCAAGAAGGTGAAGGAGGAAAAGCATTTCAAGCGGGCAGCAAGGGAACTTGCCCGTGCCAGGAAGAATATGCCTGATTACGGACAGACTGCCCGCAGCTGGTATCGGAGAATGCGCGACAGTCTTACGGAGCCGCAGAAAGAGATAATCAGAAAGAATGCCGAGGAGCTTGTGGATCTGAATGATGCGCTGCAAGGGGAGATGGTGCGAGTGGATGAGATTGATGAATTAAGAGGTTTTACTGAGGATGATCAGATAGAGGAGGCGATCCGGACTACCAGAAGGAACGCGTTCGAGATAATCGATATGATCGAGACGCTGCTTGATGTATGTGAGGCAGGCCCCCCAGAAGAGGAAGATGAGGAAGAGGAAGATGAGGAAGAGGAAGATGAGGATGCCCCTAATGCTCCACAGCCTGTGCATGAGTCTGTTGGTCCGGCGGCTGAGGTGGACGATGAGGATGCGGCGCCTTATGTCAACAATGATGTGAAAAAGAAAGGACGCTGGAAGAAGGTTAAGACAGACGATTAACCTCAGCATCGAGATGGATAGCGGCAGCATCCGCCGGACATCTGGGTAGCCGCGCTCATTTGTGATAATCCCGGGGTATGCCCGGGATTGTTTTTTTTGCTCTTGGGTGACGGCATGTGCATGCTACTCAGTTAAGACAGGGATGGCTTCTGGACGCCGTTAGCAGCCCCCCCCGCAGGTAGTCTAGCGGGGGCTGGAATGGTATTTATGTGGTGGCGCCTTATCAGCTCGTGTGGGTGTAGGCATCGGCCTTCACGGCAGCCCAGAGCTTGCTGATGCTGCATTTTACCTCAGTCTTGGCTGCACCATCGGCACCTTCCATCACGATGCTCTTGCCCAGTTCCTTGTAGAAACCGAGCTCGGAGCAGATGCTGTTCAGACGCTCCAGCAGGCCGATACCCTTGGAGGCCAGGTAGACGTTCGTTTCAGCCAGGAAGAGGGCGGCGGCGATTAAGGCCGTTTGTGTGAATTCTCCGGGCCTTTCATGCGGCGGATAAGGCGTTTGCCCAGCAAGACCAGGAGGAAGGGGAGCGAAAAATAGTCAATGAAGAAAGGGAGATAAATAGAGTAGCCGAGGTCGACCAGCGGATTGATGTACAGTCCCAGGGCACCGAGGCTGCCGCCCAGAAAGGGAATGGCGGTAAATTGCTGTTTGTTGAATATACCACGGTACCAGGCAATAATAACGCCACTGGCAATATAGAGCAGAATGCCCGAGCTTATCAGCTGGAGGTAGTACATAGGACGCAGAAAAGCCCCCGCAGGCTGGCTGCGGGGGCTTTGAAATTGGTTCTTATGCCATGCGGGCGTAGGCATCGGCCTCCACGGCAGCCCAGAGCTTGCTGATGCTGCATTCCACCTCAGCCTTGGCGGCGATGAGCTCGGCTCCTGCGGCACTGTGGGCAAAGAGGTAGTACTTGATCTTGGGCTCCGTGCCGCTGGGACGTACGGCGAAGCTGCGGCCGTCTACCAGATCAATGAAGAGCATCTTCTCAGCGGGGATGGGGTCGCCCTCGGCATCCACCATGGTTCCGGCGGAGAAATCGCGCAGTCCGGCCACAGCCGTGCCGTCCATCTCTGCGGGCGGGTTCTCGATGTAGCTCTTGGTCAGGGCGGCAATCTTGGCTGCACCATCGGCACCTTCCATCACGATGCTCTTACCCAGTTCCTTGTAGAAACCGAGTTCGGAGTAGATGTTGTTCAGGCACTCCAGCAGGCCGATACCCTTGGAGGCCAGGTAGGCGTTCATTTCAGCCAGGCAGAGGGCGGCGGCGTTGGCATCCTTGTCGCGCACGAAATCCTGGGCCAGGTAGCCGTAGCTTTCCTCTCCGCCGAAGATGAAATACTTGCTGTACTCCAGACGCAGGGCGCGGGTCTCAGCCTCGGTCAGGGAGCGGTAGTTCTGGCGCATCTCGGCGGGAATAGCCTGCTCATACTTGCCGAGCTTGGCGGCAATGTACTTGAAGCCGGTAAGCACGTTCACCGTGGCGATGCCGAAGGAGGAGGCGATGGCATCCTGCAGCGGGCTGGTCACAAAGGTCTTCACCATTACGGCGTGGTCAATGTTCTCCGGGGTGATGATACCCAGCTCGATGGCGCTCATGCAGCGGTACCAGGCCAGCAGGGAGCCGATTTGGTTGCCGGTGAGCAGCTGCATCTTGCCTGTGGCGGTGTCGCGCACGGCGATACCCATGCGGTCGCTGTCGGGGTCGGTGGCGATAACCAGGTCGGCCTGCTCGGCATCAGCCTGGGCGATGGCCATATCCAGAGCGGGTGCATTTTCCGGGTTCGGGCTGGCCACGGTGGGGAATCGTCCGTCCAGAGAATCCTGCTCTGCTACGGTGCTCACATTGCAGCCCACCTGCTTCAGGATGGGCACGATGCAGCGGCCGCCGGTGCCGTGCAGGTTGGTGTACACCACCTTGGCAGAAGCCTTGGCGAATACATCCGGACGCAGTACAATGCCCTTGAGCTTTTCAATGTAGATGGCATCGAACTCTGCATCCAGAATGCGCAGGGAGCCCTGCTGGTCGGCGGGAAGCGGTTCGTAGGTGTCGCTGTTCAGTGCGTTCACCTCGGCAATCACGGCCTTATCGTGCGGGGCGATAAGCTGGGCACCGTCGTTGAAATAGGCCTTGAAGCCGTTATCGTGTGCCGGGTTGTGGGAGGCGGTGAGCACCACGCCGGTGTCGGCATTCAGCTCACGGATGGCAAAGGAAACCTCCGGGGTGGAGCAGGGGCCATCGAACAGCGCGCAGTCGCAGCCCAGGTCGGTGGCAATCTTTGCGCAGTACTCGGCGAAATCGCGGGAGAAATGGCGCGTGTCGTGGCCTACCACAATCACCGGCTTGCGCCCGGTGCCCTCGGCTTCCACAAAGCGGCGCACGTAGGTGATGAGACCACGCATGGCGCGGCCTACGTTAAAGTAGTTCATGCTGGCAGTGCCCACGCAGGGGAATTCCGGGCGCCCGTTCACACCGCCTTTGCCCTGCTCAGCGATGGTCACCACTGTGCCGATGGTGCGGCCACGCAGACCACCGGTACCGAAAGCCAGTGTCTTGTAGAATCTGTTGTTGATTTCGGCCCATTCTCCGGCTTCCACCAGCTGCTCAATAGCGGCGGGAACCACCGGGTCCTGGGTGCCGCCTGTCAGCAGCTTGATGTTTTCCAGGGAAGACTCCAGCAGCTTGCCTTCAGCCACGGCCTGCTTCAGTGCATCAATAATAGTTGCATTCATACTTGGCGCGCATTATAGCGCGCGCGACTTCCCTTGGCAAGTCTCTGTTGTGGCAACGGATTAATTCCCTAAGAGCCCACAGCGCATGGCGGATACATCGGGGGAGATGCCGAACCAGTGTTCGAAGGCGATGGCTCCCTGCCAGAGAAGCATCCCCTGGCCGGTGGATGCGGTGCAGCCGCGGGCGCCTGCCTCGCGGTGCAGGGAAGTTTCGTGGGTTACGATATCGTACACCAGCTGGCCGGGGCGCAGGAAATCAGGAGAAATGGGCATGGGGTCACCCTCGTGCAGCCCCAGACTGGTGGCGTTGACAATGAGGTTTGCCGCAGCGATAGCAGCGGGCAGCTCGGGAGAATCAAAATGCAGCGTTTCGACAGGAGCTTTGCTGTGTGCGGCAAGGCGGCTGGCCAGTTCTGCCAGTTCCGGGCGCGGCCGGTTCACCAGGGTGATGCCGGGGCACCCTTCCAGGGCGCATTGGCAGGCCAGGGCGCTGCCGGCGCCGCCGCAGGCTCCCATGATGAGCACACGGAGCTCCTTCAGCGGGCGGCCGCAGCATTCCTCGATAGCGCGGGAGAATCCCGGGCCATCGGTGTTGTAACCATGCCACCCGTCCGCCTTGCGTACCAGGGTGTTCACCGCACCGCTGAGCCGGGCCAGCGGGTCAAGCTGCACGGCAGCATCATGTGCCTTCTTCTTGAATGGCACCGTCACATTGACGCCAATGAAGCTTCGCTCTGCCAGGTTGCGGAGCAGATCCTCGAAGGCGCCATCCTCCGTTCCGGCCATCAGACGCACGTAGCGGGCGGCGATGCCTGCGGCATCCAGCGCGGGCTGCTGCATCTGCGGGGATTTGGAGTGTGCAATCGGGTTGCCGATAACACCCAGCCGGGCATCCCCCGGCATGGTGTCCAGCTGTTCTGCGGTGTAGAAGCCCTGCATGATTAAAAAAAGATTAACGCAAAATGGCGCTGGGCTCATTCTGCGTTAATCCGGGGGGAAGATATGTTTTACTTCTTGTCGGCCTCAGCGGGGGCTTCTTTGGGGGTGGAGGAAACGATGCTGGCCTTGGCAATCTTGATGGTCACGCTGGGGGCGATTTCCATGCGCACGGCATCCTGTTCCACCTTGGTGATGGTGCCGTAGATACCGCCGGCGGAAACAACCTTGTCACCAGGCTTCAGGGCCTCCTGGCGATCCTTGAGTTCCTTCTGCTGCTTGCGCTGAGGGCGAATGAGCAGGAAATAGAAGATAATACCGATAAGACCAAAGGTGATGAGCATGCTCATGGGGTCACCCTGCTGTTCGGCAGCGGCCTGGGCAATGTAGATGGCGTTCATTGTATGTCGTTTGCTTGGTATCGCGAGATGAAACTGCGTTTGAACGCAGCGAATTCACCGGCTGCAATGGCGCTTCTCGCTTGCGCCATGAGCCGCAGGTAAAAGTGAAGGTTCTGGAAGGAAAGCACGCGAAGTGCCAGCATTTCGCCGGCGCGGAAGAAGTGGCGCAGTGCGGCGCGGGAGAATCGGGTGACATGCGGGTGCCCCTCCGGATCCAGCGGCCTGGGGTCATCCTTCCAGCGCTGGTTCTTAATGTGGATGGGGCCATCCGGGGTCATGGCAATGCCGTGGCGAGCCAGTCGGGTGGGCATCACGCAGTCGAACATGTCCACTCCGCGTTCAATCATCTCCAGAATCTGGGTGGGGGTACCCAGGCCCATGGCATAGCGGGCTTTGTTCTGGGGCAGGTAGGGAGTGCTGTTCTCAATGGCACGCAGCATTTCCTCCTCCGGTTCGCCTACGGACACACCACCGATGGCGTAGCCGTCGAAATCCATGGCTGCGAGCTCCTCGGCGCAGGCGCGGCGCAGGTCGGCATAGACCGAGCCCTGCACAATGCCGAAATGATTCTGCAGGCCGGGGCCGCTCATGGGCTGGTGCGCATCAATCCAGGCTTTGCAGCGCTTGGCCCAGCGCAGGGTGAGCCCCAGGGATTTCTCTGCATATTTGCGGTCGCAGGGGTAGGGCGGGCACTCATCGAACAGCATAGCGATATCGCTGCCCAGATTGGCCTGAATTTCCATGCTGCGCTCAGGGGTGAGCATCATGTACGAGCCATCGATGTGATTGCAGAAGCGCACGCCCTCCTCGGTAATCTTGCGCAGACGTGCCAGACTCCACACCTGGAACCCGCCGGAATCCGTAAGCATGGGTTTGTTCCAGCCGGTGAAGGAATGTAGACCACCCAGATTACGGATGGCTTCATCACCCGGACGGAGACAGAGGTGGTAGGTATTGCCCAGGATAATCTGGGCACCCAGGGCCTCCAGATCTTCCGGGTGCAGGGTCTTTACCGTGCCCTGTGTGCCCACCGGCATGAAGATGGGGGTGGGCACATCGCCGTGCGGCAGGTGCAGCGTGCCCAGACGGGCGCCGCTGGGGTCTACTTTGTGTAAATCAAAGCTCATCGTTCTTCACATAGCGTGCGGAGAAAATGGGCTTACCCATTGCCTCCCATTGTTTCTGGAAATCGGTCTTGGGATAGAAGGGGGCATTCCACTCTTCCCGGTGGAACAGGGGAGAAGCATCCATGCGCTCACATACCCACTGGAAATACTCCTCGTGGTCGGTTTTGAATAGAACCTCGCCACCAGGTGCCAGGGCGCGGTGCAGCACCGGGATAAAGCTGTCCTGCACCAGACGGTTCTTGTGGTGTTTTTCCTTGGGCCAGGGGTCGGGGAAGAGGTAGTGCAAGCGGCTGATGCTGCCGGGAGCTACCATCCACTCCAGGAAATAACGGCTTTCCACACGGAGTCCGCGCACATTGCTCAGCCCGCGGCGGGCGCTTTCGTTGCATACCTTGCGGATGCGGCCCAGCAGACGCTCCACACCCAGGAAGCGAGTCTCCGGGTAATGCTCTGCCATGGCCAGCAGGAATCCGCCGTCGCCGCAGCCTAAATCCACCTCGCAGGTTTCGCCGGCACCGAAAATGTCGGCCACTCCGTAGCGCGCAAAATAATCTTCTGGTACAAAAGCCGTGTTCATTCTTGCCCGGATATTCTACAGAAGCAGTGCGTACAAGTCAATGGAATTAGCGCGTGCGTACACACATGGGTGGCTTCATTTGCCGAAATATCGCTCTGCCATGCGTGTGACAGAGGCGTCCAGTTCCGCGCTGTGTGTTGAAAAATCCTCCTTGCTCCACCAGCGCAGGTCATCCGATTCATCAGAGATGATGAAGTGCTCGTGTGGTGCGCGCACCAGGTAGCGTACATCGTAATGATAGTGAGCGGGCTCTCCCTTGGCTTTGTTTTCCGGGATGAGGTGGATATCTATATCAAAGATGTCTGAGCCTACGGACTCAATGCCTTGAATGCCGCTTTCTTCCTCAGCTTCACGAAGTGCCACGCGGAGAATCTGTGCATCGCCATCGGCGTGGCCGCCGGTCTGCATCCAGCGTTGAAGCTTGTGGTGCAGGGTGAGTAGAATTTTGTCTCCGCCTGGGTTGATAAGCCAGGCGGAGCCTGTGAAGTGCCCTGGCTTGCAGCTGCGCAGAAAGCAATTCTTCTGGGTGCGGAGGAAGGTGAGCATCCGGTCGGCGGTTTCTGTCTGTTCCGGGTGCTTATTTGCGAAAATTTGCAGCGATTTCTCTAATTCTGCATTCATTGCTTCTGTTGCTGTGTTGGTGAGGCGCTTATTTTAGCTGCTTTTGGGTGAAAATCAAGTCATACCGGGGAGAAAAAGAATGCTAAAGAAAAGTTTATTATTGGCAAGTGTGTGTGGAATATGGTAGTATAAGTCCGGCGGGATAGGTGGTGCTATCGAGGATGGGCCCGGCAGCCGCATGGAAAAAAGATGAAAACGATGATATACAATATTGCAAAGCGTGTGGCTCAGCTCGGGTTGATTCTTGTGTGCATGACATGTCTCACCTCATGCGGAATTGTTACCGGGTTGGTCAGTTTCCTGGTATCTATACCGTTCCGTGTGGTTAATCAAATCTGTCCCTGAAATTTCCTATGTCCAGCACTCGTCAGCTTATACTTTGCCTGGTTGCTATGGTGGTATGCCTGTTGGTATCCTGCCAGAGCGGCAGAGCGATGAAGTATCATAACTTCCCGGATGCGGTCACCAGTATTAATCAGGTGGATCCCGCATACCGTAAGTATTTTGCCGACCAGCAGGGTCGCAATTACAGCGCCGATGACCAGCGCAAGGCTCTGGCCGCCGCTATTCGTACATCCCGCACGCCGGTTCCTGCCTATGTACCGCGTTCAGCCATGGTTTCCTCCAAGAAGATTGCAAAGCGTCGGGTCGCTACCAGAAAGGGGACAAAAGCCCGCAACAGTCGCTATGTTGCAGCTAAGCGTAAGCCTGCAACTGCCAAGCGTCGCGCTGTAGCCAGGAAGAAGACCACCGCTGCTCCGAAGCGTGCCGTTGCTAAGCGAAAGACTTCCAGACGCCGCGGTTAATCCTGCTGATTGCAGAAGAGCGATTTTCCGGCACCTGCTCCATGAGTGAGCAGGTGCCTTTTTACACGTGCGCACGCGTGTGTGAAATTTCGGCATGATGGATAAAATTCCTTGACTTGCGCCCCCTTATAGTGCATTCTGCGCGTGCAATGAAGACAGTACTCATTATCGGAGCAGGTGGTGTGGGCCATGTGGTAGCTCACAAGTGCGCCCAGATGTCGGATGTGTATGAAAGCATCCATCTGGCCTCCCGTACCAAGAGCAAGTGTGATGCCATTGCTGCAGACGTGCTTGCCCGTGAGGGCGTGACGATTACGACGCATGCGGTGGATGCCGATGATGTTGCTGCCACGGTGGCTCTTATCAAGGAGGTGAAGGCCGATCTGGTGCTGAATGTGGCTCTTCCCTACCAGGATCTTCCGCTGATGGATGCCTGCCTGGAGGCCGGTGTAAACTACATGGATACCGCTAACTACGAGCCCCGTGATGTGGCCAAGTTTGAATACAGCTGGCAGTGGGCTTATCAGGACCGCTTCAAGCAGGCGGGGCTGTATGCTCTGCTCGGTTCCGGTTTTGACCCGGGCGTGACTAATGTGTATACTGCCTGGGCACTCAAGCATCATTTCGATGAGATTGAGTATCTTGATATTATTGACGTGAACGGTGGTGACCATGGTCAGGCTTTTGCTACTAACTTCAACCCGGAAATCAACATCCGCGAGGTGAGCGCACCTTGCCGTCACTGGGAGGATGGCGCTTTCCAGGAAACAGGTGCCATGAGCATGCATCAGCCTTTCGCCTGCCCGGATGGTGTGGGTACCTATGAGATTTACCGCATGTACCACGAGGAGATGGAATCCCTGGTGAAGCATATTCCCACCATCAAGCGCGCTCAGTTCTGGATGAGCTTCTCTCCGAACTACATCAACCACCTTACCGTGCTCAAGAATGTGGGCATGACCCGCATTGACCCTGTCATGTACAACGGAGTGGAAATTATTCCGCTTCAGT
>JAGBZE010000078.1 GCA_017628435.1 Akkermansia sp. | reverse complement strand
GATGGCTATGATAAGGACGGCAAGCTCAGGAAGCGCTTCTCCATCACGTCTGTGCAGCGTCTGAGTGATGGCACCTGGTTCTTCAAGCAGATGAAACTTGAAGTGCGTAATCCCCAGAATCCGGATCGCACCATCGCTCTGGATTATCTGGAGATGGATGACCTGCCCGGCAAGAAGTAATGCTGCGGCGTTTGTTCCAGCTGGTGGCGGTGGCGTGTCCCATCGGGGTGTTTGTGCTGGCTCTCGAGCCAGTGCAGCAGCTCATGTACGGTGGGCACGGCACCCAGGGTATCCTGCTGCTGGTTGGTGCACTGGCTTTGCTGGCCGTGGCTGAGGGTCTGCTGTTCCGCTGCTGGATTCTGCCCAGCTGGAGTGAGAAACTGGCCGAACGTCTGTATGCCGGTTCCTATTTGCCTGAGGAAGATACCCTTGCCAGATTAATTGATTGTATTGAGCGTGAAAAAAATGCTGCGTTGATTCCGGAGTTGGAGCGCCTTGTGCAGCAGCAGCGCTGGCGTTTGCGCGGTTGGCTGGAGCTGGCTCGCCTGCAGCAGGAATTGCTGCATGATGCCACCTCTGCTCTCGCTTCGTTGGAGAAGGCTACACGCTACATCAAGGACCCGGAAGACGCGGCTCTGCTTCTCTTTCGTGCGGCGCAGCTGTGCGAAAAGTCATTGCATGATGAGGCTGCCTGTCGGCAGAGGCTGCAGCGGGCGGTGGATGCGCATCCGGATACCGTCTATGGGCGTCGTGCTGCTGCCCGACTTTCGTAGTTATCTGATTTATTGAGCCGGAGGTCTGTTTTTTACGGAATTTCCGTGATATCCGACTTGTGCTCAGGGGTTGAGCCCCTTTTTTCTGCCTGCGTGGCGGCATCGACGTCTGCACCTCGTCTGCTGACGTTGTTGCAGTTTGCTGGGCAGTAATTTGTGACTTTTGTTGGAAATGAGTTGCTGGTAACACGGCAGAGGAATAGAGTCGCCCAACTTTTTATTCCAGCAAAAAAGTAAAAGATGCCCAACAACTATGATGAATTGTCCGCTGGCTGGGAAGGGGGAAAACTATGTTAGGCCCTCGTTTCCTTCCGCGAACACTGAAAGGAGTAGGCGGTACGCGCCTGATAGATATGCCCGGTGTGAGGTATCCGGATTCCGTGCTGAATGGACGCAAAGGCGTGGACAGGCACAGCGGAAAACCGCACACTCAGCCACCGGAGTGGGGAATCAGCACCCAGGATGCTTCCGCTATGCTGGGGATTAGTCCCCGTGCGACTCGAGCCCTGATGAATCGGCACAAATCGGAGTATCGCCTGGTATCCTGTCCCGGAGGCGGGGCCTGCATGTACTGGGAACGCCGCGTGGTGGAGCGAGTGCTGGCCAAGCGGCTGCCCATGGTTAGTAAGGAGCCTGCCAGATTGTGTTCCTCAACGGAGGCTTGCTATATTCTTGCGGTGGCCCGCAGTACGCTGACGCGTTATGTGCGTCAAGGGCTTCTGAAAGAGTACAAGGTGAGGCACGCGACACCAACCGGCGTGCGGATTCTGTCATGTTTTCTGCGGGCAGAGGTACGCAACCTGGCTGCCCGTAAGAATGCCGCCCGTGTCCGCGCCGAAAATGTGCGTCGGGCGCAACTCAAACGTATGTGGAATGGCCGGGTAGGTGGCTTGTTTGATTCGGAAGAACCGCCTAATAGCTAGAGAGTTAGCTTGCTATTTTCTGCATGGGAGTTGAGAATGGCTCCCATGCAGAAGACAGTTTCAGACCAGGTGGTGGAAATGCTGGCGGCAGCCGGTGTGCGCCGTATCTATGGCATGGCGGGGGATTCCCTGCATCCGCTCATGGAGTCGCTGCAGCGCGACTCCCGCATCCGCTGGGTGCATGTGCGGCATGAGGAAACCGCCGCCTTTGCCGCCAGCGCGGAAGCACAGCTCAGCGGTGAGCTCGCTGTCTGCTGCGGCAGCTCCGGCCCGGGAAATATGCACCTGATAAACGGCTTGTATGATGCCAGCCGGAGCGCCGCCCCCGTGCTGGCTCTGGCGGCGCATCTGCCCACGCTGCAGATCGGTTCGCATTACCTGCATGAAACGCATCCCACCTTCTTCTTCCGGGAATGCGTGGCGTATTGTGAGCTGACCAGCCGCCCCCGCCAGGTGCCCATGGTGCTGGCAGAGGCTATCCGCACCGCCAGAAGCAGAAAGGGGGTCGGCATGCTGGTGCTGCCGGGAGATGTGGCTGCCATGGCCGGCGTGGAGGATGCTGCCGAGGCCCCGGTGCTGCCGCCAGTGCCAGCGGTTCAGCGGGCGGCGGAGCTCCAGCTGCGCCGCATGGCTGCGCTGCTGAATGGTGCTGCTCGTGTCAGCTTCCTCTGCGGTATTGGCTGTGCCGGGGCTGAGCGGGATATCGTGGCTCTTGCAGAACGGCTGCACGCCCCTGTGGTGTATACCCTCCGCGCCAAGGATTTGCTGGAGAAGGATAACCCGAACGCTGTGGGCATGACCGGACTGCTGGGCTGGGGTTCCGCTGTGCATGCCGTGCTGGATTGCGATGTGCTGGTCATGTGGGGCACGGATTTTCCCTACCGGGATTTTCTTCCGCGCCGGGGCAAGGTGATCCAGGTGGATACTAATGCCGAGGCTCTGGGGCGGCGGGTGCCGCTGCTGCAGGGAATTCAGGCAGATGCCGGTGAAGTTGCCCGTGCCCTGCTGCCGCTGGTGAATCCGAACCGCCCGGATGATTTCCTGCGCTCCATGCTCACCTATCATGCGCGGGAGGTGGCTGCCATCAGCCAGCCGCTCCGCGTGGTGGATGATGATGCCCCGCTGCGCCCGGAGCTGCTCACCCGCCTTGTCAGCGATCACGCGGAGCCGGATGCCATCTTCACTGTCGATACCGGGACTCCGGACATCTGGTGCGCGCGTTATCTGCAGGCCATAGCCACGCGGCGTATTCTGGGTTCCTTCAATTACGGCTCCATGGGCTGCGCACTGGCCATGGCCATAGGTGCCAAATCCCTGTATTCCCGGCGGCAGGTCATTGCCCTGTGTGGCGATGGCGGCATCTCCATGCTGGCGGGTGATTTACTTACCCTCATGCAGGAGGGTCTTGCCGTCAAGATTCTGGTGTACAACAATTCGGAGCTGGATTACGTAGCGCTGGAACAGTTGAAATCCGGTATCCGCAATCCTGTGGGCACCCACCTGCGGAGCACGAACTTTGCCGCTGTGGCCCAGGCCATGGGACTGCAGGCCTGGCGTATCTCCCGGGTGAACGAGGCTATTCCTGCCATCAAAGCCTGGCTGGCAGCGGAAGGCCCCGCCTTGCTCGATGCCGCCGTAGACCGCCATGCCCTCCCGCTTCCCCCCGGCCTCACCTTCATGCAAGGCCTCGGCTACTGCAAAGGCCTGGCCGAGCAATCCGCCCACGCCGCTCTGGATAACGTCAAGCGCCTCCTCTTCGGTAATAGGAACTTCTTCTGCTAGCGTCTTTTGCCACCCGTCTGAGCGAAGCGAAGATTTCGTCGCCCGCAAGGGCAGATTTCGTCCAGACCGCAGGTCCGGATATCGTTTCCGATGGAGCAATGCGTGTCCTTATCCCAATCAATGGGTATTGGTTAGCCCTTGGTAAAATGGTGAACGAAATCCTTACTCTGTCGGGCAAGGACGAAATCCCGCGCAGCAGAGCAGCGCACGAACTTCCTTTACTTCGTACTTCCCACCTCGAACCTCGTACTCGGATGTTACGCTGCTAATTGCCCCCGGTATTCCCAGAATGCCTTTCGCATATCGTTCCCAATGAGGCAAGTAAAAGAAAAACTTGCCCTGGCAGGCTCGGACAAAATCTCCCCGCGCAGCTTCAGCTGCGCACTAGCTTTCATTACTTCGTAACTCGTAATTCGTAACTCGTACTTCCAGATGCTACGCTGCTAATTGCCCCCGGTATTCCCAGAATGCCCGCGCGTTTCTGACCCCACGCTGGTCCACATAGCGCGTGCGCAGCAGCGTAGCATCCCTGTGCCCCAGTCCGACCAAAGGTCGGATTTCGTCCCCGCCAACGGCGGGGATTTCGTCCTGCCCGACGGGCAGGATTTCGTCCGCGAAGCGGATTTCGTTTCCTGTCGGTAGTTGCATATTT
>JAGBZE010000077.1 GCA_017628435.1 Akkermansia sp. | reverse complement strand
GAAACGGGCACGCCGTCGCTGTTGCGGGCAATCACGCGGCAGTTGTCGGCCAGGTGATCAACTGTGTCGGAGTGGCTCATCCACACCTGGGAAGAGGGGCTCATATCGGCATACAGGCCTTCCAGCTTCTCAGGCACCAGAGCGGCGGGACCGTACTCGCGCTTGTTGCTGGGGCGCACGGTGCCGCCCGTCTTGATGTTCAGCAGCTGCATGCCGTAGCATACACCCAGTACCGGCACGCCAAAGGAGGTGAGCCATTCAAAGTCAATATCCGGGGCATCCGGCTCCGAGGTGCTGCGCGGGCCGCCGGACAGAATGATGGCGCCCGGCTCGCTGATTTCGTGAAGGTCCTCCAGCGCATAAAGCTTGGCGAGGAAGCCCAGCTCACGCACACGGCGCACAATCAGCTGCGTGTACTGTGAGCCATAGTCGATAACGGCTACAATGTGTTTCGGTGTCATAACGCTGCACGCATTGTAGCAGATAGGTATAGGCGTTGCAAGCATAATCACCACGAGCGAAGCGAGTGGTGATTAGCATCCCCCTGCGCAGCGGGGGGATTTCGCACGCTGCGCAGCAGCGTATTTCATGCGGGGCGAAGCGCCGCTTTCATACACTGGCGCAGCCAGTGTAATTCATTGAGGCCCGCAGGGCCGACTAGTTACCGCTGCATCAGCAGCGGTACTGTCGATAGAGCGACTGGTAAAATCTATACATGAATTGGGAAACGAGCAGCCACGACAGGAAATATTATCTCTTCCAATCAGTCCGCGCCTTTACCGTGTTAAGCGATTGAATCAGCATGCGCATGATATTACCATTCAGCCGCTTCATTTTTTTCAACAGTTCACCCTGTTCCTCATTTTCTGGCACAAAAAGTTCCAGCCAGAACCTAGTTTCGTTGCACTCTTTCAAGGCTGTGTGCATCTTGTTGGCAAAATCCGCCAGGCCATTACCATATTTGGCTTCGGCAATATTAGCGCCTATTGCGGAAGATGCACGCAGGAACTGGTCTTTCTTTGCGCCATAACCACGCATATCCTTGCCATATTCCATGGCAAGCCTGGCGAGTTGGAGAGAATAGTCGGCCAGTTTATCCTGTTTCATGATATTGGGATGATATATTGATATAGGGTGTTTTGCAAGGATAATGTTTCCTATCGGGATTTCCCGATGAACGGTGATTTACATTTATTCTCTCAAACGGATGTACCGCTGCTACTGCAGCGGTAATCAGTCGGCCCTGCGGGCCTCAATGAATTACGCCCTGCGGGCGTATGAAAGCGGAGCTTCGCCCCGCATGAATTACACTGGCTGCGCCAGTGTACGAAATACTTTGCTGCGCAAAGTATGAAATTACCCGAGCCTGTCGGCTCGGGTAATTCATCATCTGAAGACGATTTTTCCATCTTCAACATCCACGAGAATCGTACTACCCTCGGGATACCTGCCCTCCAGTATCGCCATACTGAGCGGGTCGAGAATATCGTGCTGAATGGCGCGTTTGAGCGGGCGGGCACCATATACCGGGTCATAGCCATGCTCAGCTACCAGGGCGGCAGCGGCATCGCTGAGCTGCATGCGGAGCCCGCGGTTTTCGAGTCGCTTGAGCACGCGGCGGAGCTGGATTCCCACAATCTGCTTGAGGTCATCGCCCTGCAGGCGGTCGAAGATGATAATCTCATCGATGCGGTTGAGGAATTCCGGGCGGAAGTGGCCACGCAGGGCATCCAGTGCGCGGGTGTTGCGGGTGGCGGCATCGGTTTCGTTCAGAATGAACTGGCTGCCGATGTTGCTGGTCATGATGAGCACGGTGTTGGTGAAATCCACCGTGCGGCCCTGGCCATCGGTGATGCGGCCATCGTCCAGCACCTGGAGCAGCACGTTGAACACATCCGGGTGGGCTTTTTCAATCTCATCGAAGAGCACCACGCTGTACGGACGGCGGCGCACGGCTTCGGTCAGCTGGCCGCCTTCATCATAACCCACATAGCCTGGAGGCGCACCGATGAGACGCGAGACGCTGTGTTTCTCCATGTATTCGCTCATGTCGATGCGCACCATGGCGGCCTCGTCATCGAAGAGGAATTCGGCCAGGGCTTTGGCCAGCTCGGTCTTGCCCACGCCCGTGGGACCCAGGAAGATGAAGGAGCCCAGCGGACGATTTTCGTCCTGCAGCCCGGCGCGGGAGCGGCGCACGGCATCGGCCACCGCCTTCACGGCCTCTTTCTGGCCGATGAGTCGCTGGCCCAGGCGTTCCTCCATGTGCAGAAGTTTTTCGCGTTCGCCCTCGGCCATGCGGGCAGCAGGAATACCGGTCCAGGTGGAGACCACCTTGGCAATATCGGCCTCGGTCACTTCCTCCTTCAGCAGGCCGGTGCCGCTCTTCTGCAGGGAAGCCAAAGCCTCGCGGGCCTCCTTGGCTGCGGCCTCGGCAGCGGGAATTTCTCCGTAGAGAATGGCGGAGGCGCGTCCCAGATCGCCTTTGCGCTGGGCCTGCTCGGCCTCGGTGCGCAGGGTGTCAATCTTCTTCTGGGCATCGCGGGCTTTCACCACCACGTCCTTCTCGCTCTTCCACTGGGCCACCATGGCATCCACCTTTTCACGGGTGTCGGCCAGTTCGCGGGTGATTTTCTCCAGGCGGGCCTTGGAGTCATCGTCCTTTTCCTTGGCCAGTGCCTGGCGTTCCATTTCCAGCTGCATGGCGCTGCGGTTCAGCTCATCGATTTCGCTGGGCATGGAGTCCAGCTCAATCTTCAGGCGGGCTGCGGCTTCGTCCACCAGGTCAACGGCTTTGTCCGGCAGGAATCGGTCGGTGATGTAGCGGTTGCTCAGCGTGGCGGCGGCCACCAGGGCACCATCGGTGATATGCACGCCGTGGTGCACTTCGTAGCGTTCCTTCAGACCGCGCAGAATGGCGATGGTGTCCTCCACGCTGGGTTCGGCCACATACACCGGCTGGAAGCGGCGCTCCAGCGCAGCATCCTTCTCAATG
>JAGBZE010000076.1 GCA_017628435.1 Akkermansia sp. | reverse complement strand
CATGACAGAGAAATTTCCGCATCTCCACCCCCGCAGGAGACAGAAAAGGGGCCGTTTGCGGGTCAGCAAACGGCCTCCGTTCGGGCAGATCCGGCAGCATTCAGCACCGGGAATCGGCCTCCTCACCCTGCGGAATGGTGCCCCCACCCCGCAGGCCGAAGCAGTCATTTACGCCAGGTAAGCGAGCGGAAAATAGCCAGCAGCAGCACCAGCCAGACCACCTGCACCACAGAACAGGCCTGCACCAGTTCGATGCGGTCTGCATCGCACATATGGAGATGCGCCATCATCGCGAGCAGCTCCCAGGACGGCACCGGCAGCAGCCCGGCCACCATGCTATCCAGGCCCTGCACCACCACTCCCAGCATCAGCACCGCGGCAAAGACACCCGCACTGTGCCGGCGGAAAATCTGGCTCAGCAGCAGCGCCGCCAGCACACCCACCAGCAGAGTAAGCCAGGCATAGGCATACACCGTCAGCAAATCATACACGGGAGGCAGCGGCTTGGAAATATAGGCCAGTGTCTGCCACTCCTGATAGTCTGTCCACAGCAACGGCAGCCCGGCCAGCATGCACACACCCACCGCCACAGAGAACCAGACCACACCGCCCCACATACCGGATTTACCGGAAATCAGCAGCCCGCGGTGGCTGCCAATCACGGGGTGCAGCACCTCCCACACCGCCATACCCAGCACAAACCACACAGCCCAGCCATAGCAGCCCCAGGAGCAATCCCCCAGGAGGCCGAGCAGATTCAGCAGCAGAGCTGCACCATACAGCACCACCGCCAGCATACTGAACCAGCGCACCGCCGTCACACAATCCTCTGCCGGGTGGGCATACTGCCGCCTGGCCTCGGCCAGCAGAGTGAGCAGCATCACCCCGAGCGCGGCCACCGAAAGCAGGTACATGCCGGCAAACTGACTCACCTGTTCACGCAGCAACACCCCCACCATCTCGCAATCCATACCGCAGATACTGCCCAGCAGCGACACGAACACAAACAAACGCAACACCATGGGCAGCGCCGAGCTGGCCTGCGCCAGCGCCACCATCGTCCACCCCTGCAGCATCAGCAGCAGAATCAGCAGCAAGTGCGCTGCCAGGTGCAGCCCTTCCTGGCCCGCCGGGGCATTTCCCATACGCATTGCCACCAGCGGCAGCGCCAGCAAGGCCAGCATCACCACCTGCACCGCCCCCGAAAGCCAGGTACCCCACACCACCTGCCACGAACTCAGCGGCGTCAGGCGGATGAAGTTGGTACCGGGGTTCTTCGTCTCGCCCTCCACCGTCTGGCTCACGCGGGCCGGCACCAGACCACAGAGCACCACAGTCCCCATCATCACAAAGGCCATATAGTTCCCCTTATCCAACACCTCGCCCTCCGGCAGCAGCAGGAAGCCGAAACTCAGCAACCCCAGCGCCAGCAGGCCCAGCATGAAAAGCGGGGTGCGCAACATCTGCCGCCAGTCCTTCACCAGCGCAGGCGGCAACCAATCCGGAATACTATCCTTATAATTCTTATTCATGACCGTTCATCAAATCAATTACAGTTTCCTCCAGAGAGACCTGCCTGCAGGCAGCCTGCACCAGCAAATGCTCCGCAGCCAGCGTGCGCAACTGCAGCGCCAGCGGCTCACCCGGCTCGCCGGCATACACCGCCCGCACCGCATCCGGTGCCAGCAGCTCCACCTGCTCCCACTCCGGCAGCGCCTCCAGCGCCTGCTGCAGCGCCCCTGCCCCGGCACCCGCCAGGCGGAACTCATATACCAGCCGCTGCGCCGCAGAACCCGCCGCGCGCATCTCCTCGCAGCCCTCGTGGCGCAGCACCTGCCCCTTATCCATCAGGATAAACGAATCGCACATCTCCGCCAGCTCCGAGATAATGTGTGAAGAAATTAAGAGCGTCTTCCCCTGCCGCACCAGCTCGCGCACGCAGTGCTTGAACTCCAAGCGCGCGCGCGGGTCCAGCCCCGCAGCCGGCTCATCCATCACCACCAGCTCCGGGTCACCAATCAGCATGCGCGCCATATTCGCCCGCTGCTGCTCACCCTTCGAAAGCTTATCCACGCGGCGCTCCTGCAGCTCCTTCAGCCCGCAGAACTCCAGCACACGCGTCACCTCCGCATCGCGCTTCTCCCCGCGCAGCCCGAATGCCCGCGCAAAAAAATCCACATACTCCCACACCGTGGTATTCGCCGGCGGGTTAAACGCATCCGGCATCCAGCCAATGCGCCCGCGCAACCGCTGCGGCTCCTTCTCCATTGCCACGCCATCAAAGCAGATGCTGCCCGCATCCTGCAAATCCAGCCCCACCAGAATCCGCATCATCGTTGTCTTACCCGCGCCATTCGCGCCTATCACCCCCACAGACTGCCCCCGCTCCAGCTCAAACGATACATCCCGCACCGCCTGAACCTCGCCAAACGCACGCTGCAACCCACGCACTGTCAACACAGCATTTCCCATATCCAGCACTCTACCACACACGTAAGACAAAGGGAAGTACGAAATACGAGTTACGAGGTACGAAGTCATTCATCTCGCGGGCACCGCCCGCGAAATTCTCTCCGCTCTAGCGGAAATTCTCTCGCCGCCAGGCGAAATTCTCTCCACGAAGTGGAAATTCTCTCTGCTCGCAGAGCAGATAATCTACAAATCTATACACGCGCACGCGCGCGATACTCCGTCCATTTCTCCTCCGGCTTTCAAAAGTCGTGCAGAAAATGTGTGAGCAGACGGCAAAAGTCATGCAGAAAATGTGTGAGACACACCAAAAAGTCGTGCAGAAAATGTGGTTTTGTATCTATTTTCTATTGACTTTCAATAAAAAGCGAAGACTTAGTATTCAAATAACATTTTCGTCTGGTAAAACCGATTTTAATCAGGCTCCCCCCCTAGCGCACGCCTCGTCTCCATTCGGTTCATTTCACCCCGATTTACGGCTCATTTCCGTTCCGAAATGAGCCGATTCCAGCCCCATTTTGAGCCGATTCCTCTCTTCAACCATAAAAAATTAACCCCCGCTTATTCAGCAGGGGTATGTATGGAGTCACACTTTTACCGTGAAAACGCGCTCTCCTACGCTGTATGTTCTCATGAGTGCTGGTTCTGAAGTGCACTCAATATAACAAGAAATCTTTCACAAAACAAGCAAAAAAATAATGTTAGATTTTTTCCATTTGGCAAACTGATATTTCATTGACTCCCCCAGGCAAAGGAGTAGAATAGCAGAAGCGCGTATTACAACGCTACCCGATTTTATCTGAACACTCCCACCGGAGCCCCAACCCCACCACATATGACCACAACCGCCACATTGGAACCGTCCCAGTCCTCCCTTCGCAACGCTGCTCTGAACTACTGGACGCAGCATGCTTTTTACTCCCCGGAAACAGTCGCACTCGGCATCGACATCGGAATCGAGGGCATCGGCATAGCCGTGCGCAAGGGCACAGAGCTGCTCTACTGCAAAACCCTGCTTGTTGACCTGCCGGAGGCACAGGCCCTGGCCGCCCGCCGCGCCTTCCGTGCCTCGCGCCATGCCCGAAAGAACCGCCGCACCCGCATGCGCCGGCTCCAGGCGCTGTTCGCCAGACACGGGCTCCCCTGGGTGGATGATGACGTCATGTCACGCAGCGATCCTTTCCTGCTGCGCCACCGCGCCCTGACCAAAACACTCGCCTCGCCGGAGGCCCTTTCCATCTGCATCCGCTCCTGCGTGCTGCGCCGCGGTTATGATTACTTTGCCATGGATGATGATTCCACAGGCGAATACCCCTGGGGCGCAGAGCTGAACATCAAGGAGGCAGAGAAGTGGATTCGCTCCGCCTTTGTCGATGCCGACATGCGCGCCTACCTCATCAGCATGGCAGATTCCCTGACCGAAAGGGAGGATAAACAGGAAGCCTGGAAGGCACTCGTGGAAGAACGCCACAGCAAGGCAGCGCAGGAGGGCATTCCCACCATGCTGGAGGCCTACGCACACAAGAAACTCAATGAACGCAAGGCCCGAGGCTTCAATTACCCCCGGGCTCATGTCCGCAGCCATCTGGAGGCCATCATCTCCCGCCACACGCACCTGATACAAGATGCAGAGGGCTTCTGCGCAGCCCTTTTCTGCCCGAATGATACCCCGGAGAACAAACAGAAGGCTATTTTCCTCTACAACCGCAAGACACCGGCAGAAGCAAGGCAGATTTTTGAGCGCAAGGTGAAGAACTGCCCCTACTGCGCCTGGCTCAACCTGCCAGCAGCCAAGTGTTGCACCACCGGTCAGCTTGAATACCGCCGCTGGGCATTGGTAGATTTCATTTCCGTGCGGAAATTTGAACTCAAGGCTGACAAAATTCCCTATGGCAAAGTTACACTGCCGGAATGCGCGGTCAAGGCTCTGTTCACTGCCATGGAAACAGGCATCAGCAAATGGAGCGAGGCTAAAAAACTGATGGAGAATGCATTGAAAGCTGAGAAGCTCAGTCCTTGCACAGGCGACTGGAACAAGACTCAGTTCGAGCAACTAAAAGACATCGTCACCCCCACCATGGTGGCCCGCAAGGGACGGGCCGGCATGTCCGCCGCTGCCGCTCAGAAAATGTACGAATCCGCTACCCAGGGCGGCACCTGTTTTGCCCCGGAATCCATGGAGCAGTGGAAGCAGGACAGCGGGCTCTACATCTTCCGCAAAACCATGCCGACAGAAAGCGGCATCTATCCCCAGGTGCAGAGCCTGCTGGGAACCCGCAAGGCCGTTACCCGCAAAAATCCGGATGGCAGCCGGACCACTGCCGATGCACTCGTCACCCGGGGTATCCTTCAGCGAATCTTCGAGAAAGACCTGGCTGGCGTGCTGGGGGATAAGAAGGTACCGGATTACTGCATCATCGAGACCATCAAGAACGCCGCAGCCAATAAAGACCAGGCGGCGGAAATAGAGAAGGAACAGAAAGCCAACCGAGAGCGACGCGAAAAACTGGCCAGGGCCTATAACCGGGAGAACGCCAGCAATGCCGATTTCATGCGCATGCGCCTCTTTGCAGAGCAAGGCGGCTCCCCCACCACCCCGGCCACCTGCCCCTTCACCGGGCAGGAACTCAGGCCCGCCGATTTATTCTCCGGCGAGCTGGAGCTGGCGCACATCTATCCCGATGCCCGCGGCGGGCTCTACATGGTGGAGAACCTGGTGCTCACCACCCGCGCGGTCAATGCCGCCATGGGCCCCCGCACCCCCAGAGAAGCCGCCGCTGCTCACCTGCCCGGCTGGCTGGACTGGGCGGGAATGCTCAGCGTTACAAAGAAATTCAACTGGAACGACAAGAAACGTGGACACTTCGCCCATGACTCCGCCCAGTTCCCGGATTTCAACAATATCACCCGCACCGCCCAGCTCGCCCGGGAACTCCGCGCCTCCCTCGCCGTCTGGCTCGGCATCAGCGGCGATGACGAGCTGATGCGCTGCCGCATCGGCAATCCCTGCGGCGTTTACACCGCAGCAGCCCGTCGCAGCTGGCTGCAGAATTACAAGAAAGACCGCTCCAACAACCTGCACCACCGCATGGATGCTGCAGTCATGTCCTGCCTCCCGCCGGAAGGGCTCAACGATATCCGCTACAAGGGCATCTTCGAAACCGAAAAAACACACAAGGGCGACCGCCGCCTGATGTGCATCCAGGGGCTTCCCCTGCCCGATTTCCAGAAGATGTGGAACGATGGCTCCACCTGCCCGATAGAGAAAAAAGAAAGCCGCAGCAAATCCAAATCTCTGGGCGACAGCACTTTCTGGGGTGCAGACACTGAAGGCATGACCCACCAGCGCACCCCGCTTTCGGCGGATATCAAGCCTGCAGAACTCCGATCTACTCTCGAAAAAATGGGCATCCCCGCCAAGGATATCCCCAGCGAGAAAGCTATCAGCCAATGGCTTATTGACTGCCAGGCAGCCACCAAGGCTGATACTACCCAGCCTGCACCGGAGCTGAAACTGCTCAATGGCACCCCTGTGCGCAATATATGGAAGTTCGGAGAAAACCGAAAAGGCAAAGGCAACCTTGTTAATTCTCCTCTGGGCTGGAGTGGGGTCATCACCTCAGATGGAGTATTTGACCAACTTCGAAGCTTGACATCTTCAAATGATAGACTAGAGTTGTGGCTTGGCTGGGATAAGAAGAAAAAGAGCTGGGAATACTATAGGCGTATTATTCCTACTGCCGCCGCATTGGCTGGATTTAAGCGCTTAGGTTTCCCGTGGAGGGGAACAAAACAAGCCCCTTTATATCTACTT